>JANQHT010000152.1 GCA_028282545.1 Spirochaetales bacterium | reverse complement strand
TTCACAGGAGATGGAACGCGCCCGGAGGATCTCGGAGAGATCTACCACGCCAAAGTACCGACCACGGTGAAACACGACGTAATGGCGCTGCGGTTCGTGGCCCTCGGCGTACTGCGCGGCGAGAACGGCTTCCAGGTGATCCCGTGCGTCCAGGGTCCCATAGTCCGCGGAGAGGTACCGCGCCAGGGGGCGCGAAAAAAACGGCATCCAGGCGGCGGTGGACCTTTGCGACAACGATTCGCGGGGGACGATCTGCATCTGACCGTCACTCGTTTCGACCGGCACGCTTCCGATCTCCCGATGGTGCGCGAGAACGGCGCGGAACTGTTCAATGGTATCGAATGACGTCAAGGGTTGAATGTACGTCGCAACGTATCCGATCTGATGTGGAGAAAAGCCGGTCGACAAGACGCGACCGATTTGCGATTCATCCATGTTCATAGGGTATGGCGACGCCGGTGTCCGGTCAATGGTGTCGGCGAGATCGTTTCTATATACTCTGGCCATGAATAGGCTTACTCTGGGTACCAAGATCGGATACGGGGTGGGCGATCTCGGCGGCAACCTCTTCTTCACCGTCATGGGCTTCTATCTGCTTTTCTACCTGACGGACGTTGTGGGACTCGTTGCCGGACTTGCCGGAACGGCGTTGATGATCGGGAAGATATGGGACGCCGTGACCGATCCCGTTGTGGGTGTCGCATCGGACCGGACGATCACGCGATGGGGTCGTCGTCGCCCCTACATGACCGTCGGCGCACTTCTGCTCATCGTGAGCATGTGGATGCTCTTCGGGACGCCGGTCAATGCCGCCCAGAACAGGATCTTCCTCTACGTCGTGATCGCCTACTGCTTGGTGAACACCGGCTACACGCTGATCAACATCCCCTACGGTGCGCTGACGCCGGAATTGACCGATGACTATCACGAACGGACCGTCCTCAACGGGTACCGGATGACGTTTGCGGTGATCGGAACGTTTATCGGCGTTGGCGCAGTCCTGCCCCTGGTATCGACCTTCGGCGGCGGCGCGCCGGGATGGACGGGAATGGGCGTTGTCATCGGTGTAATCGTGGCCCTGGCAACGATGACGGTGGTCCTTTCGGTACGTGAACCGGCCCGGTCCGCGGCACCTGCATCGCCGGGGATCATTCGTTCCTATATCGACGTCTTGGGCATGCGGACGTTTCTGCTCGCCCTGGTGCCCTGGTCGTTGCACATCACCGGTGTGAACATCCTCCAGGGATCGCTGCTCTACTACTTCCGCTACATCTACGGCGACGAGGGGGGCTTCCAGGTAGCACTGCCGATCCTACTGGTATCCGCGATCGTATGTATTCCACTGTGGGTACGCATCTCCCGGTCGATCGGGAAAAAGGCGAGCTACAACATCGGCATGTCCATCTTCGCTGGATCAGTCCTCCTCTTCTTTATCCTGGGACATCGCCTGGAGGTGTGGTTTTCATACGTGATCATGGCGGTGGGAGGCACCGGATTTGCCACGCAGTACGTAATGCCCTACGCGATCGTTCCGGACATAGTCGAGTACGACGACGCCGAGAACGGCGTGCGCCGAGAGGGTGTCTTTTACGGCCTCTGGACGTTCAGCAGCAAGGTCGGCCAAGCCTTCGGAATCTGGCTGTCCGGGCTGGTTCTGGCTCTGTTCAACTACCGCGAATCGGTCGGGGGCGTTCCCGCCGCGACGCAGCCCGATTCGGCGCTCACCGCCATTCGCCTCCTGACGGGCCCGATACCGGCACTCTTCTTTATCGCCGGCGTGGTGGTTCTCACCTTTTACCCGATCACCAACGAAGTGTACGCGCAAATCATGGAGAAGATCAGAAAACGTGCCGAAGATCAGGTGTAAGCGCGTTGCACCATCGGCATGAAAGACATCCTGCTCGTTGACAATGATCGTGATCTTCTCGACCTCCTCGCCTTTGGCCTGACCGAGGAGGGGTACTCCGTCGATACCGCCGAAAGCGGACTCGAGGCGCTCAAGCAATTGGAGCGCGAAACGTACCGAGCCTTGATCACCGACCTGATCATGCCGGATATCGACGGCGAGCGACTGTTGCGGATCGTTCACGCCAAGGCGGAACTCCAGGAAATGAGGACGGTGGTGATCTCCGGCGTAGCCGCGGAGGCGCCCGATCTGCGACAACGCCTGAACTGCGACGTGTACATCGCAAAAAGCCCCTTGAAAAGCATCGTCAAGTACATCCGCGACACGATGGAATACTTCGAGAAGATGCGGGCAATGAGCGCAACCTCGGCAATCGGGATCGGTGAGATCTACTCCCGCCACATAACACGGGAGCTGCTCGATTACAAGCAGGACGCAAACCTCGTGCTGGACCGCATGGCAGACGGCATCTGCAAATGCAACGGTGCGGCGGTTATCGTCTCCGTCAATCGCGCGTTCTGTACCATTATGGGGCGCCGGGAGGAGGAACTCCTGGGGCATCCCTTGTCGAGCTGCCTTACTGAGCACTCCTTCCGCGCCTACGCGGCGGTAACGACCGACGAATGGTGTGCCGATCCAACGGCGTATATCGATCTTCGCACGCCGGATGATCGAGTTCTTCGCGTTCGCGGCGTTGTACGTTCGCAAGGAACCGATCCCTTCGTCATCACGATCTGGTCAGATGTTACCGAACGCCTGCTGAGCGAAGAGCAGTTCGAGAACATCGTGGAAAGCTCCAACGACGTCATCTGGACACACGACTTCGAAGGGCGTTTTACGTACGTGAGCCGCTCGGTACAACGAATCACCGGCTGGGGCGTTGAGGAGGTGATCGGACGGCCCGTGTGGATATTCCTTTCGGAACGCGACAGCGGGCGCCGGGAACGCCGTTTCCGGAAAATGATCTCCACCATTCAACATATGCCGCCCGACACGAGTTGGTCGATCGAACTCAAATACCTCTGTCGGGACGGGTCCACCCGGTGGGGTAACGTCCGTTCCGCTCCACTCCGGGATCACGCGGGACGAACCATCGGCATCCGCGGCGTCATGGCGGACGTGACGGAGCTGCGGAACTCGGAGCGCGAACAGCAGCGTCTCCTGGAAAACCAAAACGAACTGCTTCACGAACTCCATCACCGCGTACGCGATAACCTGCAGATCATCACGAGCCTCGCGCAGATCAGCTCGCCGGAGCATCTCGAGACGAGACTGGCCGCCATGGGAGAGGTTTTCAATGCTCTCTACCTTGCCGATACGTACGCGGCAGTCCCGCTGAGATCGGTAATCGGACACGTCGTGGAGGAGACGCTGACCGCAAATGGTCCGGTGGTTAGCGTGACGCGATCGGTCACCGTCAGCCGGGAGGAGATAAACCTTCGCTCCGCCGTCCCGGTGACGCTCCTGGTAGCAGAAGCGGTGGCCGTATCCATCGGGGGATTCGACGCGTCGAAGGGTATGGAGGTCCAGGTCCGAATCGACGCCGAAGACGACGGCATTTCTGAACTGAACATTGACGTTCACGGCGCCCGAAACGGTGGGGCCCAGGGCGTTCCGGATGACTCGATCGCGTTGATCGACATCCTCATAGATCAACTGGGCGGTACCTACAAGCGTTACCGCGACGACTCGTCCGCCCGCTTCTCCGCTACGTTTTCCGTCGAACCCGTTCGTCCCGCGTGAGTTCATACTCGGCGCGAATCGCGGCGTGAACCCGTCGCCCAGACTCCGATGTCAAACGCGGTTCCGAGGTCTCGAAGAACTCCTGCAAATCCATATCCGGCGGATTACGACCGAGTCGCTCGTAGTAGAGCGCCTGCAGGCACATGTCCAGCAGGTTCATTTCACGGACGAATAGAGCCGCCGCCGTTTCCCCCGACTCGTATTCGTTCCAGAGTTCAACCAGCCTCGGCTCACGCTCTGACCAGCGGTCCATGACGTCTCGCTCCCGCCGCCGTTTCTCCTCATCCGGCACGCTCTGGTCCGCCGGGTTTGCCCGTCTGGCAACGTCGCCGGCAACCGCCTCAGCGAGATCGTGAACAACAGCCAACGATAGGGCGCGTTCAAGGTTCACGCCGGCCGTATCGGCGAAACGAATGCACAGGTAGGCAGTGCCCCAACTGTGATCCGCCACCGATTCCGGTTCCGAGACGTTTCGCAGTTCCCAGCCGGTTCGAACCTGGTCCTTGAGCCGGTAACGTTCCAGTATCTCGTCTATTTCACGCGACGTCATCGCGGCCAAGCGTAGCCGGAGGCGTTCACGAAATCAACAGATACGGTTCACGGCGCGTTCACGGGGGGTACGTACTGTTCGTATCAACATCAATTGCAGGAGGTTCACTATGAACACCAAGGGTGTAACGGTAGCAGTCGTATTACTGGTAGCATCCGCCGGCGCGCTCTTCGCGCAGCAGGCGTGGGGATTCGGCGGTCGCGGCGATAGATCCGAGGCGAGGTCAGGACCCGTGATGCAACAGGACGATCGCGGGGGGTTCCGCGGGGATGCCCACGGAGGATTCCGCAGACGGCGCGGCGGCGGCATGCGCGGAGAAATGATGGGCGCGTTCCGCGACGCGGAGGAGATCGAACTCTCGGGAACGATCCAGCTCACCGAGGATGAGGCACCGGTACTTCGTGTCGGATCCGAGGAATACACGCTGATCGTGCACCCGGCGTTGGCGGAGGAAATCGACGTCTCTTCGGGCGCACGGATATCCGTCGAGGGCTTGGCGATTACCCGCGCGGAGAGTGACCTTACCGGGGATGAATCGATCGTCATGGTTCGCGTGATGCAGGTTGGCAACACGCGGTACGTGATGCCCGCTCCCCGCTGACCGCGGGAAGACCACCGTCCTCAATGCGCCGGAGACTGCCTGGCTCCGGCGTTTCCTGGTATTCTGGTGGCCGTGGAGCATCGCAAACGCATCCTTGTTGTCGAGGACGAACCCGATCTCAACCGCATGATGTGTGACTTCCTCGCGACGCGGGGCTATGTGTGCACCGGGGCGTTCGCGGGGGATGAGGCGATCAGCCGATTCTTCGAGGAACCACCGGACCTGGTGGTGCTGGACGTCATGCTCCCCAACATCGACGGTTTGAACGTACTCCGGACGATCCGACGAACCGCCGATACGCCGGTGATCATGGTCACGGCCCGGGGCGCGGAAGAGGACAAACTCTCCGGATTTGACACCGGTGTCGATGATTACGTGGTCAAGCCGGTGCAACTCAAGGAACTGGCCGCGAGAATTGCGGCAGTTCTCCGACGTACCGGATCGGCGCCCGCGACCGATATGACGGTGATCACCCTCGGAGGATTGACCGTTGACCAATCGCGCCGCCGTGTACTCCGGGACGGCCAACCGGTGCAACTCACCGATGCGCAGTTCAGGATCCTTGCGACGCTGGCGAGTGACCCGGGCCGCGTCTTCACGCGGATGCAGCTCCTGGAGAGCGTCCAGGGTGACTCCTTTGCGGCGTACGAACGAACCGTCGACGCCCACGTCAAGAACATTCGCAAACGAATCGAAACGGATCCGTCGAGGCCCCGCTACATCGAGACGGTCCGGGGCGTTGGATACCGCTTCTGTGAGGGGCCCTGGACGTGAGGCGATCCCTGGCGCTCCGAATCGGTGCAGTCCTTGCACTGTCGGTACTCCTCTCGCTAATCGCGTTTGTCCTCGCGGTCAACGCGGTAGCTTCATCGGCGATCCGCGATCTCAGCCGTGCGAACGATCGCGGCACCGCCGTACGCATCGCGCCGTGGATCGAACAGTACTTCCGCGAACGGGGTACGGTTCGGGGCATCGAAGGCGTCCTCGGGCGGGTACAACACCGCGACATGGGGTCGATGACAGGGCCGATGCGGCGCAAGGGTTACGGTACCCCTCTGCGGGGTGACACAATGGCGCTCTTCTCGAACACCGGCGAGCTGCTGGTCGCGACGAACCTCCCACCGACCTTTGAAGGGCGAGAGCCTCCCGGGCGGAACGGCGTGGTCCTCCGCGGACCGAACGGCGCAACGGCGCGCCTCTACGTGGGATCGATGTTGGTCGATCGCGTAGGTCCTCTGGAACGGCAGTTTCTCCAGGCCCTGCGGATCGCCGGTGCAGTGACCTTTGCCGTGGTTGCGGCGGCGGCGTCGCTGCTCGTACTAATCGTATCCCGCATGGTGGTACGCCCGATCGGTCGTATCGCCGCGGCAACGCAGTCGGTGGCGCGCGGAGATTTTGATCTCGATCTGGACACCAGGAGGGAAGACGAGATCGGCTCCCTTGCGCGGTCCTTCAGGGCGATGGCGGACGAAATCCGGCGGCAGGAAGAGACGCGCCGCCGGTTCATCGCGGACTCGGCCCACGAGTTACGGACGCCGGTATCGCTACTGTCCACGCAGATCGAGATGATCCGGGACGGTGTCTACACCCCGGACGCGGACCAGATAAAACGAATGAACGGCTACGTAGAGCGAATGACGCGCCTCGTCTCTGATCTCGGCGCCCTGGCCGCCCTGGATACGGCCGACGACACCAACACCCCCCTGGAGGCGGTGGACCCGGGCGAGCTGGTTGTGACGGCGCACGACGCCTTTGTGGATCAGTTTGCGGCGGCCCGCGTAGACCTCTCGGTTGACGTTACGGCCGCTCTTCCGCCGGTCAACGGAGATCGCGTTCGCCTCGCACAGGTATTCGACAACGTGCTTTCCAACGCGCTCCGCCACACTCCGCCCGGCAGCCGCGTTACGATCACCGCCCGCAGTTCCGACCGGGGCGTTCGCATCGAAATAGCCGACCAAGGACCGGGAATTCCGGAAGAGATGCGGGAGCGCGTCTTTGATCGATTCTATCGCCTGGATGACTCGCGCAACCGGGCCGGCGGCGGGACCGGGCTGGGACTCGCCATATCGCGGGAGATCGTCGCGGCTCACGGCGGATCGATTACAATTGAGGAAAACGCACCGTCGGGCGTGTGCGTGGTGATCTATCTGCCCACGGCGCGTGCCGCTTCGTAGGCGGAGAAGAGTTCCGCAAAGAGCCGCGGCACCAGGGCCATCCGGTCCGCGGGTTCAACGTAGGCGATTCGCATCTGCGTTTTTCCGGGGTTGTTCTCTTCATCGGCGTAGAATCCGCTCATGGGCGCCACCAGGAGTGTCGTGGCGCGCCCGTCAACGTCGACGGTCCCCTCCCCGGCGCACCATTCAACGAACTCTGCTGCGTCGAATCCCGGTGCCGTGGCGTTTCGAACGTCCACGACGGAGTAGATCGATGCGTCCGGGCGGGAGATGATGACACCGGGCACACACCGGGTGATCTCATCGGCCAGTCGGAACATCATTCCCGCATAGTAGTCGCGAAGTTCCTTGTACCAGGACCGCAGGTCCGCGTGCGTTTCCCGGGCGATCGCGCCAAAGATGTACTGCCCGATGGCGTTTGCGCACAGGTCGGTGGTGTACTCGGCCACGGCCCTGCGGTGGAACTCCTCGCTGTCGGTTACCAACGCGCCGATACGCAAGCCGCAGGCGTTCCAGACCTTTGACGTCGTTTCGATGCTGATACGACGACCGGTAATTCCAGGCACCTCGGTTTCCGTGATCGCCCAGACGCTGCTGGTCCGTTCATCGGGAACATAGAACAACGCGCGATACGCCTCGTCGCTGACCATCCACATGTTGTATTTGACACAGAGCCGGGCAAGCTCCAATAGGAGGTGGTGCGGGTAGAAATGCCCGGTGGGGTTGTCGTAGGGGATGACCAGGAGAGCACCGGGGCGCTCGCGCTCAATCAGCGCCTCTATTTCCGAGAGCGCCGGAAGCGAAAAGGTACCGTCGTCGGCAAGGGAACGAACGACCGCCACGCCGCGCCGACCCAGGCGCCCGCAGTACGCAGCGTAGTTGGTGTACGTTGCGTCGATCATCAGGAGGGGCCGCTCGTCCGTTCCGGGGGGGCCCGCAACGCCCAGGATCGCAAGTTCCATCGCCGGGCTACCGCCGCCGGTTATCATCGAGTAGAGACCGTCGGTCGCATATCCCAGGGACGCGATGGTGTTCAGAAAAGCGGCGTTTGCCTCGTTCGTTCCTACGGTAGGCGTGTATTTGACCACCCCATCGGCGAAGGGGCTGCCCGGTGAAGTGATTTCGCTTAGCCGACGCTTCATCGCCGGATGCATCGGCAGCGAGACGTTGCCAATCGCGGTGTTGACGGCGTCCACGTCACCCGTCCGCCGGGCGTGACGGATCTGGGCGGTCCGTATTGCGGAAGGGACGCGCGTGGCAAAACGTTCAGATAACGCCGGTTTCACATCGGGCAGTATGACCTGTTGGCCCGGAAAGGGCAAACTCTCCATTGGCATTATTCGCATTCCATGCTACCATTATCTCTCATGCTTGAGACGGTAATCCCTCCCACGCTGCTGGTGAGAGAGCTTCATCATCGTGTGAAGAACAGCTTTCAGCTTATGCTCAGTCTCATCAACCTCCATCAGGTTCACAGCGACGAAGATGCCCTAGCCGTGTTGGAGGCAACGACGCACCGTCTCCGTGCCCTCGCGATCCTCCATGAACAGCTCTTTCTCAACCGTACCGCAACCGAAGTCGAGCTCAACACCTACCTCCGGGAACTGGTTGAAGGCGTTCTTGCCGCCTCGGAGCGCAATATTGCGTTTTGTGCCCATCAGGGTGACGAGGAGATGCGCGTGCCGATCGAAACCGCCGTCCCCGTAGGGCTCATCGTCACGGAGGTGGTTACCAACTCGGTGAAGCACGCGTTTGCCGACACGAACGCACCGGCGATCGCCATGGACTGCACCGTGCTACAGAAGAAACTCACCGTGTACGTTGCGGACAACGGATCGGGCAAGGAAAAAGAAGGTGAGCTCGAAACGCTTGGGTTCGGTACCACCGTTGTGGACGCCCTCTCGGAACAGCTCCGCGGCTCGCACAGTTGGTATCGTCCCGACGGCGGCGGGACGGCGTTCCGTATCGTCTTTCCCGTTTGTTAGCCGCGGCGTCTATCTCACCAGCAGTATTTGCAGGTCACACACGTTTGTGTTGGTGGGGCCGGTTTTGATTAACGCCCCGGCAGCGTCCAGTGCGTGATAGGCGTCGTTGCGAGCTAGGCTATCGGAAACGTCGATGCCGCGCTCCACGACGTTCCGTGCCGCTTCGATGTCGGCCCACCCGCCGGCCGCGTCGGTTGGCCCGTCGTTTCCGTCGGTACCAACCGATGCAAAGGTGATTCGGCCCGATTCCCGCGTCACCTCTCCCATGAGGTCAAGAAAAGCCAGCGCCATTTCCTGGTTCCGGCCACCCTTGCCGTCGCCGCGGAGCGTCACCGTCGTTTCGCCGCCCGCCATGACACACGCCGGAAGCGCAGCCGGGACGGGACCGTCTCCGTCAAATCGAAGCAGGTCCGAAGCGATCCCGGCGAAAAAGGCCGCGGCATCGCGTGCTTCACCCGCAAGCTGACTGGTGAGCGTGACGACGTTGAGTCCCTGTTGCCGGGCAACCTCAGCGCCGGCCATGAGCGCCTGCGCGTTGGTACCGATGAGCACGTTATGAACGTTTCGGAAGAGTGGGTCTCCCGGTTTCGGGGTATCCGCGATCTCTCCGGCGCAACCGGCGCGCAGCTGCTCCCGTGCCGCCGCGGGTAGTCCATCGGCAATTCCGTAGCGATCTACGATAGCCTGGGCGTCTGAGTACGTGGCCGGGTCGGGGCTGGTTAAACCGGAAGCGATGCTGGCGAGATCATCCCCGATGACATCCGAAAGAACCAGGGCTAATAGAGTCGCCGGTTCCGCCGCCGCGGCAAGGCGCCCGCCCTTGATGCGTGAGAGGTGTTTCCGAACGCAGTTAAACTCCTGGATCGACGCCCCGCACGCCAGGAGCGAGGAGGTAACACCCTGCATGTCGCTTAGTTCCAATCCTTCCGCCGGGAGCGTCAGCAGCGCCGAACCACCGCCCGAAACGAGGTTGATGACGAGCGTCCCTTCGTCCGCCGTCTCGAGGAGCGCCAGGATACGCTCCGCCGCGACGACGCTCCCCTCGTCGGGAACGGGATGCCCCGCCTCTACCATCTCGATCGTATCGAGTGTCTCCACGTGTCCCGGCTTGACCGCAATGACGCCGCCTTCAAGACGTGAACCGAGAACGGCTTCGAGCCCACGGGCCATACGGGCGCTCGCCTTACCCGCCCCAACGGCGATGATCCGATCGAACTGGCCCAGGTCAAAGGAGAGATCCTCCTGTTCCGTCTGGACGGAGAGCGTGTGGGCCCTGTCGTCCACCTTCATGCACGCCTGGATGATCGTGTCGGGATCGACGCGCTTGATCGCAGCCCGGAAGATCGATTCGATAACGGTACGGTCGGTCATGACCACAGCGTAGTACATCCGGACAGTTTGGTCGAACACGTACGCTTTCGTTAGATATTGTCTCATTATGGACGGAGGGCGACGAGCCCTCCGACGAAATTGTCTATAGCCAGACAACAAGCAGTTCACATGGTGGAGATTACATGGCCGATAGAACGAACATATCATTAGGCGCACCCGGAAGGGAGAACAAAACGCGTCTGTGCAGCGCAGCCTAGCGTTGTATTCTTCGAACCGGGCCACGGTCATCTGATCTCCACCATGCGAACTGCTGACACTTTCGTGCTATACTCCGGCGGTGATATACGCACAGCAAACGGCGGGTCAGGAAGGTTTGTCCGACGACGATCTTCGCGACGTCCTTTTCACGGCCCTGGAGGCGCTCCCTCAAGCGGAGCGCGTTCTGGCGATACCGCCGGATTTTTCACGCTTTCACTCCCGCGCCGGTG
>JANQHT010000092.1 GCA_028282545.1 Spirochaetales bacterium | reverse complement strand
CAATTCGCAGTCATTCCCGGAAGAGGCGCGGGCGGAACTCGGTCACCTCCTCCCACATCAAAGCCCCGTCACCGTCGTCGAATGCGTCCAGGCGACCGGTCCCGTGTCGGCGGGCGGCGCGGAGGTGACGCTCGAATGGAAACGGCCCGGATGGATTACCGGGGAGCCCCGTGATGAGACGATTTCCGCGGCGTACTGGCGGGAACTCGCCCGCGAACGGGGCGGCGTACCGTCGGTGCCGGGCGGCCCGGGCGGAACCGAGGAGGCGCTCGCCGCGCTCCTCGCTACGTTCGACAAGGAATATGCGGCTGCCCTGTGGGTCTGGTTTCGCAGCCAGGGCGTACTGACCGAAGCGACCGTGGACACGCTCTTTCCTGCGTGTGGAATTAGTCTCGCGGAACGGTCGCGAATACGCGAAGAATCACGGCGAAATGGAATCGTGCCAAACGGATGCGGTCTGGACCTGTCACCGGCGTTGACGTGGTCGACGCTTGAGGGGCGGCTGTTCGATTCGCTTGCTTCACTTCGTGATCGGTACAGCGCGGCGCTCCTGGAACTGATCGAGTCGGGCCAGTGCAACCTGACTCCCGCCGTGTGGGTGCTCGTGCGGTCCGGTGCACCCCGACCGGTACGCTTTTCCCTGTGGCACCGCCTCGTTCACTCTCTCGCCGCCGGTGGGGCGCCGGACATCGTCGAAGCGATTATCGCGCCTGAGCGCGATACCGACCGCGTAATGGACGCAAGCGCCCTCAGCGCGATGGTCAGGTCCGGGCTCCGCGACTCCCGTCCGCCCGCAGACGTTGCCGATGACGCGACGCGCCTATCAGCCATCGCCGGCGACGAGTCACTCCCCCAACAGGTACGGATCGACGCGCTCCTCACCTGCGGTGAGTACGATCTCGCGACCCGCGCCTATGAGAGCGCCCTGAAACACGCCAAAGGTGCGATGTACCTGTCGCAGTCCGAAGGTCCCGGGGGGACTGCCACCAGCCACCTTCTCATGGCACGGACTATGCTGGCCCGGCGCCGCGTCGCCGACGCCGGATCGTACCTGAACTACGCCCGGGAATTCGCCGAAGGACGCGATCGCGCCGCCCTGTTCGTTGCCACGGTCTTTGAACTCATTCGGCTTTTTCTTCACGGTAATCTCAGCGGCGTGGAACGCGGCGCAACCGCGCTCGAACCTTCGCTACGGGATGCGGGGTTTACCGAATGGCTCGTCCAGGTGGGATTCCTGCGCGGGCGGGTCGCGTTCGAACTCGGGGACTACGATGCCGCCCGTGAGCGCTTTGTTGACTTGGCCCGATTCTGTGTTGATTGCGGGATGCACGCCCCCGGTTCGGTGACGGCGGCCTGGGAGCTCCGTGCCTCCGGGTTCCAGGGGCGCCCGTTGGAGGAATTGACGGACGCCTTTGCTATGCTCGGGCGGCGCCCGGAAGCGATGCTCTTTGCCGCGGAGGCGAAGATTCGCGCCGGCGAGTTCCAGGCTGCCCTGGAAACGCTCGACGAGGTAGTAGAGGTTGAACGCGATAAGGTCTGGTGGCCGCGCCTCGGCGTATGCTGGACCGACGGTTTTGCTGCGGTGGAAGACGCACTCCTGGCGACGGAACCTGGAGACTCAATGCTTTCGCGCCTCGCCGGCGCCTACCGCGCCCTGGCGCTGGCCAACTGCGAGCGCAGCGACGAAGCGGTGGCTCTCTTCCACGCGCTCACGCGCGAGATGGAGGGCCTTTTGCACGATCCGTACGGTGGATTCTACAACTATCTCTACAGCACCATTCTGCCCGAAGAGGGGCGGCGCGACCGCGACGATCGGCTGACGGTGCTCAGTAGGGCGGTGAAGTTTATCCAGGAGCGCAATAGTCGGATCGAGGACTACCATGACAAGGTGCGCTTTCTGCAGGCAAATGACTGGAATCGCCGCCTCATGGAGGCCGCCCGCGGCCACAACCTCGTGTAGGGCCAGTCAGCAGGTCTCATTTTGGAGATCGGATGGCCTTGGCACGGTTCGAAGAACAAAACGCTGGGCTTCGCTACGCTGCAGAAACGCGTTGTGTTCTTCCTTCCGGGCGCGCTTGGTGGTGTTCACGCCCAATCGACCAGGTGATCTCCAAAATGAGACCCCGGTCCTGGTCCTTTGCCGTAGACACGTCGGCGGAGGGCTCGTCGCCCTCCGCCTATTAACTGGGAATTGCTGAGCACCAGTCATCCGTATATTGACAGCGGCCCGGGCGGTCGGTATAGTACTGCCTCGCAAACGTACGGTGGCGTAGCTCAGTCGGTAGAGCAAGCGGCTCATATCCGCTCGGTCAGGGGTTCAAGTCCCTTCGCCACTACGACGGGCGCCGCGGGTCTTCCGCGGCGTCTCTTTTTTTGCAAGCCCCTTGATTTCCCGCATGAACTCCTGTACGTCCTCGTAGTTGCGGTATACGGAAGCGAATCTGATATACGCAACGCGATCAAGGTCATAGAGGCGTTCCAGGACGAGTTCTCCCACGCGGGCGGAACCGATCTCGTGGCTCTCCATGCCTTCCCGCGTGCTCTTTTCTTCGATTTCGTCCAGCAGGTTCTGGATCTGCTGCTGGCTGACAGGACGCTTTCGGAGCGCCTGTTGGACCCCTTTCTCGAGCTTCACGCGATCGAAGGGCTCCCGCCGTGAGCCGTCGCGCTTCACCACGAGCAGGGGTTTCTCCTCGATCCGTTCGTACGAGGTGAACCGATATGCGCAGGAGAGGCACTCCCGCCGTCGCCGTATGGACCTCCCGTCGGCGAGCGCTCTCGATTCGATAACGCGGTCCTCGGTGGCGTTGCAGCGCGGACATCGCACGAGCGGGCCTCCTTCGCCGGCAATTCTCAGTATGAACGGGGGGCGACGAGCCCTCCGACGAAATTATCTCTAGCCAAACAAGAAGCGGTTCGGATGTTGGAGATCACATTGCCAATAGTAAAGAACGTA
>JANQHT010000085.1 GCA_028282545.1 Spirochaetales bacterium | reverse complement strand
CGCCATATGGCAAGTATACCGCGCCAAATGTCTATATGTCTATCATCCATCTACAACACCTGTGGATCACACAGAGCTTGCATTGAAACACGCATAACGCTGAGGTCACGCGCCGGCTCCGGCCCGGAGCCGCGTCAGCGGCGGAGGGATTGGCACGTTGATTGCGTGCCGTCTGTGGCACCCTGACTGCTAATTCTTTTCTATAAAAGCAATTAACGTGACAAAGGAACGGTCGCTGTGAACCGAACATGTTATGTTCCTGTTCGAATGGCTTGCCGAAGTTGTGTTCGGTATCGGCCGCAAGAAAACGTTCCGACTGACAACGCGTCTGAAGACCAATCTTGAAACAGTGCTGCAAGTTCGGACTTACGCGCGTTCGATTGAGCAACCCAGAGAATCAAATCTTACATTCATTCATTGGGATCGATAATCGCGATTCCATTCAGGTCGGGTAAAACAAGAACATAGACTACTCCGACTCCCTTATTCCCATCAGGCAAGGCATGGTTTTGGCAGACATGAACCGCATACGCCGCCCGCTATCTCGAACAAGTCGTGATGAAGGTACTGCCCGTCGAGTGATGAATGCGGAAAGAAGAAAGCGGGACTGACGAGGCCGAGATCCCAGCCTAGTAGTCACCGCCGCGCAGTGTGATCTGATCCTGGTGGGTGTACTGCACTTCCGCCAACGTGAGGAATCGAACCGAATCAATCTACTCGGCTAAGCGTTTTATCGTCGGAGCAAATTTGGTGTTGATTCGATCGAGAGAAGCGACAAATATCGGCTCCATCTACGCCATTTGATCCGCGGTCAATCCCGCGTTTATGGGACCCGTTTAGACTCGCCGCAGATCAGACACACGTCGATTAGTGAGGGACCGGTTGGAAGATTGGTCCAACAGGCCCCTATGTTGCCGAGGGCACGAAGCCAAATTGCCGCTTGTACTCGCGGCTGAATTGGGCCAGGTTGTTGTAGCCGACGCTGTAGCACGCTTCATTCACCCGGTTGCCTTCCTTGATCAACCGACGGGCCTCCAAGAGCTTCACCGACTTTGAGTACTGCAAAGGCGACAACCGCATAATCTCTCTGAAGTTCTGGAAGAAGACGCTTCGGCTCATGTTGACCATATCTGCAAGTTTTGCGACAGACACCGACTCGTCAAGATTCGCGTGGATGTAATCGACCGCCTTCGAGATTCGAAGAATCTTGCCGTTGTGTTCCACGAGACTCCGCAACTCGCCCCCGAGGGGGCCGCGGAGGAGGCGATAGTAGATCTCATCTACAATCGGTCCCACCAGGATGGCGGAGTCGCCAGGATCGCTCAAAGCCTCGAACAAGCGGATGAACGGATCGAGTATCCGATCGGTAAGATGGGTTGCAAAGAACACCGATGGTTCCGGGATTGCGGTCCGATCCGCCGAGACGTCGTGCCGTTCAAGCCGTAGTTGCATATCGGCCATCTTGCGCAGATCGAGCAGAACCGCGGCGAGGAGGTAGGGCTTCTCCGACGATGCCTCGGTGATCTCCATGACCATCGGGATGGGGTAAAACCCGATCGTTACCGTTCCCGGACCATATTCGTAGACGTCGTTGTCCAGGTAGCATTGCTTCCTCCCGCTTACGACGATAACGATTGCAGGCGGTTCCACGTCGAGGATTCTGGCCATGGGAGCGGACGATTTGAAGGTGCCGACGTTTTCGACGCAGGTCCTGTTGATCCCTTCGCTCGGTGAGTGCTTTCCTACGAGCTCGGCGAGCCTCGCCATGTTTGCCGGTTGGTAATCCATTTCGTACTCCGATTGGCTGATTATGTAAGGAAACGGACCAAAATACCACCTGATACTACGTCGTCCGGACTTTTGTGTTAACAACGCGTACGATCGTGACTCGGTTCATCCGCAAAGCGGCGATACACTTTCTGTGAAATCACTACCGGAGGTAACCGAAATGAAAAAGGTGGTACTCATCACTGGAGCTTCTACCGGTATCGGCCACGCATCGGCCATGGCGATGATCAAAGCAGGCCACATTGTCTACGGCGCGGCCCGAAGGGTCGAATTGATGGAGGATCTCGTTGCGGCTGGAGGTCACGCAATTGAGATGGACGTAACGGACGACGAAACGGTGAAGGCAGGGGTCTCCCGCGTTATTGCCGAACAGGGACGAATTGACGGTTTGTTCGCCAACGCAGGGTATTGCCTCCTCGGTCCCGTGGAACTCCACTCCAGCAAGGAAGTCACTAGGCAGTTCGACGTCAACGTTGTCGGAGTCGGACGGGCGATCCAGGCAGTACTCCCCCACATGCGCAAGCGAGGCAAAGGCACCATCGCGATCTGCTCGTCGGTTGCGGGACACGTCTCCATGCCGGGCATGGCATGGTACCCGTCCACGAAGTATGCCCTCCAGGGGCTCGGTGATGGGCTGCGGATGGAGCTCAAGTCCTTTGGCATCAACGTTGCCTTGGTAGAACCAGGGTACATCGCCTCGTCGATCGACGAAGCGAGCCTACCGACTCTGGACCTCGCGGCAAATGCCCCCGATGCGGCGGTATACAAGAGTCAAATGGAGAACCTCAGGAAGAACTGGTCCGCGGGAATCAGGAACGGTGCTTCCCCGGACACGATCGCCAAGGTGGTGGTCAAGGCGTTCACCGCAAGGAAGCCCAAGCGCCGCTACCGCCCGAACACCGACGCCCGCGCCGCCGTGTTCATGAAGAGGGTCTTCGGCGACGGTCTGCTGGACCGAATGCTTACGGCAGGGACAATCGGTCGCTGAGCAGAAGAGGCAATCGGTGTTCCGGCGCGCCGGATGGCGTGCCAACCCGGGTGATTGTCATGAACAAAGGACTTGACGTCGTTCGAAGAACCGAGAGTGTGCTGCTCACGTTGGCCGGCCTTGCCCACATCGTCTACCTGGCGACGTTCGTCGACTTCGAAGCGACCGACACGACACTGTTTTTCGGTGCGTTGCTGTTCGGGATAGCCTACGCGACTCTTGGGTTTCTCCTTTGGAGGGATATTGGTTCCGCCTATCCCGTCGCCTTGACCGTCAACGCGTCGGGCCTCATCAGCGTGATCATCATGTACGAGCAATCGCCCTTGCGGCAGATTGACCCATACTTGATAGCCGTTGACTGCGTGAGCGTACCGATGTTGATCTACCTCAACACAATGCAGTGGCGGAAGAAGGTGGGAGAGCGTAACCCGCGGCGACTCTCATGAGCCAACGGACAAGACGTGATTTCGCCGCAGCCGATCGAGTCGAACAGACCGAAGAACTTACAGTGCACGAGGTACATTGCTTGGATAAACCGGTCGACGGAGCTGGCCAAGGGCGCCCGTCGGCTTGCCAAGTCTCGCCTTGAATCCACCTGATAATCCGCCAGAACCGGGGTTTTACCGGACAGTGACAAAGATCGAAGCCCTCGAACAGTACCTTTCAGGAACATAACGCTGAGATCACTTGCTGGCTGCGGCCCGGAGCGTAGCGGAGGGATTGGCGCGGCGATTGCAGGCATCAGTCGACGCGTTTCGATATAGTTTCTAC
>JANQHT010000082.1 GCA_028282545.1 Spirochaetales bacterium | reverse complement strand
CACCGGTAGTCGTTTCCCTCGTCGGTCAGTTCCGGCGACCCCGAATAGGTCATACGTAGTTCCCAGTCCTGAAGGTCGTGAACGAAGGTGACATCGATGCTTTTTAACTTGAAAAAACTCTCTTCCCGGGCTTCACGGTCCCAGAAGGCGATGCTGTTCCTGAGGTCTCGCACCAGAGATCGTTCGAGCCGGCCCACCTCGTCCGCCAGGGACGGTATGTACTGGTAGAGGTAGTCGTTTTGCGTCCGTGCCTTGAGTTCGACCCGTCCGAACCGGTACAGGTCAAGGGTGGTCCCGTAGGTCAGGGAGAGGTTGCTGTTCGTGTACCGTTGGAGGTCGAAGGTTGCCCCGGCGTCCAGGAACGCCTCCCAGGAGAGGCGGTTCTTCCAGCCGCGTCGCGTCCCTGTAGAAGCGTCGAGGTTGGCGGTCAGCGAGGAGAACCGGAGACGCGTCTCACCCGCCGCCTCCCAGCCGTTGTCAAAGGTGTACCCCCGCTGTTGTTGCGCGAGCAGCGTTACCCGGAGCGGCCAGAGACGTGCGGAGGAGCTACTCCGGGAGAGCTCAACCGTCTCGAGGTCGTATCGAAACTGCTGATCCAACGATACCTTCCCGTCGTAGAAGCGTACCGTGTGGCTTTGCGTGAGCGCGTCTTTGGTCCACCGGCCCTCCTCATCTTCGGAAATGCCCGTATTGAGCGTTGTCCGAAGCGGCCCCAGAACAGAGGTCACGGTCCCTTCGTAGGCGCGCAGGAGCGGCGGCAACGCCGCTTCCGCCTCAAAGGAGTGTTCCCCGGGTGCGATATCCGCCTGGACGCGGCCGGTCACCGAGTGGGACGAAATGGCCTCGCGGTCCCATTCGGCTCCCAACGTGTCGTAGGTGCGCTCTTCGAGCGTACCCGTGAAGGTACGGCGGTAGAGCCGGTTCGAAAGGCGGTACGACAGACGCGACGCCGACCACGTGTCAAATGCGAGAAGGGGTCGGAAGTTGGCCTGCGAGGTGTGATTGACGGTTTGCGTCTCATACCGCAACGATGCAAGGTCCACGGAATCGCGTTCATCGTTCTCGAGACCCTCCCCACCCAGGCGCCGCTGGTCTCTCGTTTCAAAGGTGACGGTGGACGAGGAGTCGACGCGGTTCTCCCAGTAGCTGCCTGCAAGGGAAAGGTCGCCCAGGAGGCGGCGCTGCTGCGTCCCGTAGCGCCAGGCCCACTCCACGTCGGACGGCGCCTGCCAATCCGCGTTGTCGCTGAAGAAGTCCGTTTTTATGGAGGGCGACAGTGAGTACGATACGGTGAGCGTAGACGCCGGCGGAACGGTGAGACCGCCGACGTCGGGCAGCCGATCCCCGCGCCGGACCTCTTCGGACGTTTCCGGTGCATCCGGAGCAGACTCCTCCCAGGGCGGGCGAATGGATATCTCCCGTTGCTCGTCCTCCGCAGAGGTGGACGAATCGGACCCAAGGCCGACCGAAGACCACGAAAAGAGCGTCCCCCGCAAAGACGCCGCTGCGTCCGGCGCCACGGCGCTGGAGGGGTAAAAAAAGCTCTCCTCCGGCGCGGAATCGGCGTTGTAATCGACCAGCACCTCCGGCAACCGCGATTGATCGACACTGCGTACGTTCCAGGCGACTTCGGTTCTCAACCGCGACAGAGAAAACGACTGGACGTAGGGCCCCAATCGATCGGTCTCCGGATTCCAGCTTCCGTTTGCCTCCCAGCGCAGGGTGGACACGCTTTCTGAAGAGTCGCTCTCTTCGGAGTCATCGGCGGGATTGAGTACGGACCCCCAATCGAAGCCCTCTCGGCGGCTGTGGAAGTCGCTTCGAAAGGTCGAGTCGGATAGGTACGCGTATCGAACCGAGAGGGATACCGGCCCTGCGGACGCTGTCGCATCAAATTCCGATTCGAAGCGAAGGGGAGTCGTTTCGCCGAGAACGTACCCCCGGTCCCAGTTCCGTTGGGCATTCCCCGCTTGGTCAACGTAAAAGCTGCTGTACGCGCCGCCTTCGAGGAAGATCGTCCGTGAACGGGCAAGGCCGGCACGATACGAGAAGTCGGAGAAGCGCCACAATCCCGGGTGTTCACCGGCCACGGCACCGTACAATCCCAGGGTTGTGTAGTAGTCGGCCATTATCTTCAGCGACCACCCGTCCGGATCCGCCGGGGGCGGGTCTTCGGGCACCCGGAGGAAGAGCCCTTCCCTGATTCGTTTTTCGTCTTGGTCGCTCTCCGCGAGCTGCATTATCGAAAGCGGCGGGTCACTCTCCTCCGATTCGCCGATTACGTAGGTGGTGGTCTGGATAAAGGCACCGTTGCGCGTGTCCGTCCCGGCCACGGGATGGAAGAAGAGTTTGTCTCCGGGAAGGAAGAAAAACGGAAATGCGAAGACCGGGACACGACCCACGTAGAGAACGGCCCGACGCAGGCCCCATTCGCCCGGCGCAAGGATCCAGATCTTTCTCGCCGCGATTTCATAGTTGGGTGGATCGGCCGGCGACGAGGTTATCCTACCGTCCTCGATAATGATCACGGAATTGGCGGAACGGGTAATTCGAGATCCCTCGACCGTAAAGGTGCGCTCACCCTCGTCGCTCGATGCGGTGGTCACTCCCGCAACGAAGGTTCCCTCCCACGTGTCGAGATAGAAGACGAGGGAATCTCCGGAAAACTCCTCGGATCCGTTCGGCCCGGTCACGGTGTACTCGACACCGCCCGTGGCGGAGAGGCTGTTGGCCGATATGTTGAGCGTAATCTCGTCGGCACGGACCGTATGCAACGTCTCCTCTTCCTCCATCGAAAGAACGACGCCGCCCCGAAGTCTAAGATAGTCTTCTTCTATCTCTTCGATCGTGAATACGTCCGACTGCGTGGCCTCTTGAATCGTGATCAACGTCCCTTCGGCGCGTTTTCCCTCGTCGGACTCTTCCGCCGGTACCGGGGTCGGTACGGAGACCGACTCGGCTCCGTAGTATTCGAGGATGCGCCGTTCCACATCGGCTCGAGATCCCCGCGTGTCGATACCCAACGAGGCGGCCCAATCGAGGATCTCCCGGATCGTCGCGGTCTCCAGGTCCCGTTGCAGCGTTTCGAGGACGCGGTTTTCCTGGGCGATCAGGACGGTTGCGAGGAGAACACAGGCGGTCAGCGTGATCAGCCGGCGCGCCGTTGCAGGGCCTCCTTCAAAAAGCGCCCCGTGTGGCTGCGCCGCTCCGACGCGATTGCTTCCGGCGTCCCGGTGGCAACCACGCGACCTCCGCCGTCACCGCCTTCCGGACCGAGATCGATGATGTGGTCCGCCTGGAGAACGACATCCAAGTTGTGCTCGATCAGGATAACCGAATTGCTCCGGTCCACCAACATGGCCAGGACCTCGAGCAACTTCTCCACGTCGGCGAAGTGGAGCCCCGTGGTCGGTTCATCGAGTATGTAGAGCGTTTTCCCCGTACTTCGTTTTGAGAGTTCCAGGGAGAGTTTGACTCGTTGCGCCTCGCCGCCGGACAGGGTGAGCGCACTCTGTCCGAGCTTGATGTAGTCGAGCCCAACCGCCATGAGTGTGTCCAGTTTCCGCTTGACCTGCGGAATGGGTGCGAAGAACTCGGCCGCCTCCTCGACCGACATGGAGAGGACATCGTGTATGTTTTTTCCTTTGTAGCGGACGTCGAGCGTTTCCCGGGTGAAACGCTTTCCGTGACACACGTCGCAGGTAACGTATACATCCGGCAGGAAGTGCATTTCGATCTTGATCGTACCGGCCCCCTGGCAGTTTTCGCACCGTCCGCCCTTCACGTTGAACGAGAACCGACCCGGTTTGTATCCCCGCGCTTTTGCCTCGGGCAGCGCGGCGAAGAGGTCGCGGATGGGTGTGAAGAGACCCACGTACGTAGCGGGGTTTGAACGCGGCGTACGTCCGATCGGGCTTTGGTCTATGTTGATGATCTTGTCGATGTGCTCGTGCCCTTCGATCGAGGCGTACGCACCTTCAACGAGGTGGGAGCGCCGGGAGACGCGGTTCATAAGGGCCGGATAGAGGATGTCGCCCAGGAGCGTGCTCTTCCCGGATCCCGAAACACCGGTGATGGCCACCAGTTTTCCCAGGGGGAAGTCCACGTCGATAGCTTTGAGATTGTGCTCGGTAGCACCCTTGATCGAAACCGCGGCGCCGTTGCCCCTCCTACGCGCCTCGGGTATGGGAACGCTGGAGAAGCCGCTCAGGTATCGCCCGGTGAGGCTCTGCGCGTCGCACATGATCTCCTGCGGCGTACCCTGGGCGACGATAGTGCCCCCGTGCAGGCCGGCGCCGGGCCCGAGGTCAACGATAACGTCGGCGTTGAGTATCGTCTGTTCGTCATGTTCAACGACGATCAGTGTGTTCCCGATGTCCCTGAGGTGTTGTAACGTTCCAAGGAGCCGCTCGTTGTCACGCTGATGAAGGCCGATCGTAGGTTCATCGAGAACGTAGAGCACGCCCACGAGTTGGCTCCCGATCTGGGTGGCCAGGCGTATGCGCTGCGCCTCGCCCCCGGAGAGCGTTCCGGCGCGACGATCCAGCGTCAGATATTCGAGGCCGACGCTCTCCATAAAGGAGAGGCGGGCGCGAATCTCCTTGACGATATCTCCGGCGATGATCGACTCGTTTCCGGTGAGATCCAGGGACTCCACGAAGGCAAGCGCCGCCGATACCGACAGTTCCGACAGCTCGTGTATGTTCTTGCCCGCCAAGCGTACCGCCAGCGTTTCCGGTCGCAGGCGCCGGCCACCGCAGGCGTGGCACACCTTTTCGCGCATGAAGCCTTCGAACCACTCGCGCATGCCCTCGGAGGCGGTTTCGCGGTACCGCCGTTCGAGGTCGGGAATGATGCCGGCAAACTTGCGTTTATATTCAACGCGCTCGTCCTCGGGGCGTTCATACACGAATCGCAGCATCTCATCGGTACCCCAGAGGATCTGATCGAGGACTTCCGGATCGATCCGGTCGATCGGGTCGGTCAGGGAGAACCCCAGTAGGTCGGAGAGCGCCTCGAACTGCGTCCGGTACCAGCGCGCCTGCGGGTTATAGGGCACAAAACCGCGATCGAGAAAGGACTTTGAACGGTCCGGAACGATGAGATCGGGGTCAAACTCTTTTGTGGTTCCCAGTCCCGAACAGGCGGGGCACGCACCAAAGGGCGTGTTAAACGAAAAGAGACGCGGTTCCAACTCCGGGAACGAGAGATCGCTGTCCGGGTAGGCGTAGTGCTGGGAGAAGGCGTGTTCCGTGGTTGACTCTCCGTCATCTAACAAAACCGTAACCATACCGCCGGCGGTGGTGAGCGCCGTTTCCACAGCCTCCACGATTCGCCCCCGCGCTCCCGGGTCCAGTTTAACGCGATCGATCACGATATCGATCGTGTGAGCCCGCTTGCGGTCCAATTCGATATCGTCGTCCAGCGACCGTACCTCGCCGTTTATACGGACACGCACAAACCCGGTCTTTCCGGCGTCCTCGATGGTTCGCTGATGCGTTCCCTTTCTGCCCCGCACCACCGGTGCAAGTATTTGGAGCCGGGCGCCGGCGGGAAAGCCGAGAATGCGTTCGATGATCTCGTCCACGGTCTGTTTCTCGATCCGTTTCCCTGACGCGGGGTCGTGGGGGACGCCCAACCGGGCAAAGAGGAGACGGTAGTAATCCCATATCTCGGTGACGGTCCCGACGGTGGACCGAGGATTTTTGCTTGTCGTTTTTTGTTCGATCGAAATCGCCGGGGATAGCCCCTCGATGTAATCGACGTCGGGCTTGTCCATGCGACCCAGAAACTGGCGCGCATACGCCGACAGAGATTCCACGTATCGCCGTTGACCTTCGGCAAATATCGTATCGAAGGCGAGAGAGGACTTCCCCGATCCGCTCATCCCGGAGATGACGATGAGCTTGTTCCGGGGTAGGACCAGATCGATGTTTTTGAGGTTGTGCTCACGAGCACCCTTGATGACGATGTTGTCCATGCGTGCCGGGCACAGACTACGGGAAGGCCCCTAAAATTGCAACGAAGCGGTGATCTCGGCCGCGGTGCCCGCGGCGCCGTCGAGACCGGAGGAGGTAAGCGCTTCCGCCAACGCCGATAGGGTCGCACGAAAATCCGACGCCTCGATATAGGCGGTTACGTCGGCGTGCTGCGCGGCCTCTACGAAGAGTTCGTCCAGCGTGGTGAACTGATAGTCGAACCGACGGTCGATCATCGCCTCGACAATTCTGCCGCCCTGTTCCACCGCGGCGAAGAGCAGGTGCTCTATCGCGTTTTCATGGGCTCCGCGACTTCGGTAGAGCTCTCCGAGCAGACGGTGCGCCGCCCGGGCCTGTGGAAAGTCGAGCCGATAGAGCACGAGAACGCGGTTGAACCCGCGATCGAGAAGGAGGCGAACCATCGCATCTTTCTGCCAGGCCAGCTCCGGGTTGGAGAAGACCGGATCCCGGGCGACGATCGCCTCCAGTTGCGTCCGGTACGACTCCTCCCTGCCCCACATCTCGTACATATCCGCGAGTTCGAGCCGAATGGCGTACACGTCCTCGGGCACCACGAGCTGCATGGCGTTGGTAATCGCCATTCCGTAGTACCGTTCCGCCAGTACAAAGTCGCCTTCAGTCCGATAGATGCGCGCCATTCCCACCTGAGCCTCCGGCAGCGCCGGTTGCGCCGCGAGAGCCTCGCCGTAGAGTTCAAGGGCCTGTCCGTATGCGCGCTCCTGGAAGCGCTTCTCCGCCTGTTGATAGAGGATCCAGGCGGTTTCTTGAGCCGGAACCGGAAGAGTCACAAACAAAAACGATAACGCGACGAGGAGCGTCGGGCGCATACTTGGCATATCGGCAAAAAAAAGCCCCGCCATTACGGCGGAGCCTTGTCAGGGTGCGTCGTGATTACCCGACGACGCCCAGGAGGAATACCATGACAAAGAGCGCCACCGTTTCGACGAGACCGAGGACCATGATGTAGTTACCAAAGCCCTTCCCCGTCTCCGCCAGCGCATCCGACGCAACGGCGCCCGCTTTCCCCTGGAACCAGGCGGAAAACCCCATCGCGATCCCGCCGAGCACGCCGACACCAAGGATCAGCGCAGATGCCGCGCCCCCGCTGACGGCGCTGTTCAGGGCGTTCATCAGGATAAAGCCGTAAATCGTCTGGGTCAGCGGCGCACCCACAAAGGCAACCAACATAAAGGGCGCCGGACGATTCTGGATAAAACACTTCTTCCACGCCCCGATCGCTGCCATACCGGCGCTTCCCGCACCGAGGGCGGAACCAATCGCGGCAAATGCCAAGGCTGAGCCAACACCGATCAATCCAAAGTTCATGCCTTTTTTCTCCTTCTCTCACTCCCGATAGTTATCAGGCCGTTTGTTCTTTCCGAAAGGGGGCGTACGCCTCCCCGGTCCATTCCATTCCCAGATGACCCGAGAATTCCAACATATTCAGCCGGACGCCGTGCACCACCACGGACAGGGCGCCCATTGCAAGGTTCAGTGTGTGTCCCAGGAGCAGCACGACCGCCGCGGCGACGGCACTGCCGATCCCGCCGCCGGCTCCAATACCGGCCGCCATGTCGTTGAAACTCTGGGCGATTGCAAACGAAGCGAGTCCGACCGCGTAGAGCCGGATATACGAAATGATGTCGCTGAATGCGCTGATACTGTTGAGGGCGATGGTGATGATACCGCCCAACCCTTTGAGCGCACCGATAAAGACGTTTTGACCCGCCTCCTGGTTGCTGAAGAGCAGAACGGATATGAATCCGCCGCCGATCATATACACTGCGTATCCGGGCATCGGATAAAGCGTGGGGTCCAGGACCAGTTGGAGCACTAAATAGTACAACCCGAGAACCATTGACAGCATTCCGAGTTCCGACAACGCCCGTATTCGCGGCGCCTGCCGAAGGTTGCGCAACACGCCCCACCCGCGGGCGATCGAGAGGTGAACCGTCCCGATCACGAAACAGAAGAACTGTATGTTTTTGGGGCTCACGGCGCTGTGCGTGTAGATTCCGGGTATGACAAGGTCGCGGAGGAACGGTAGTCGGGCAAAGCCCTCGTACCCGAACCAGTTCCCCGTAAGGGCGCCCCAGACAACCGTGGCTACGCTCAAGACGAGCAGGAGAACGATTCCCGGTCCCGGACCGCCCTTTTTGCGCGATTTTGCCGTGGCCCAGAGTCCCAAAGCGAGCAGGATGACTCCGTATCCACCGTCGCCGATGATCATTGCAAAAAACAGCGTGAAAAAGAGCAGGAAGAAGAAGCTGATATCCAGTTCCCGGTATCCCGGGACGGTACCGAGCATGTCGAATACCGGTTGAATGATGCCGATGGGGCGCGGATTTTGGACCTTCGTCGGTACGTGGTCCCCTTCCGAGGGTTTCCGGAGGACGATTCCCCAACCGTTCTCGTCGGCGGAGTTGCGGAGCCGGTCGGATTCCGCTTGCGGCGCGAACCCCGATATCCACGCGATCGTTTCGTCCCCTTCGAGTTCGTTGTCCACGGCGGTGAATTCGATCTGCTCGTCTATCAACGCGGTCCGATCACGAAGGAGTGGAAGGTGCGCTTTGCGGGCGGCAATTCCGCTCTTCGCCTCCTCGATGACGCGTTCCGTCCGTGTGCGCCGTTCGAGGAGCTGAGAAAGGGACTCGTCGGGTATCGGGAACGCCTCAAGCGTCTCCGGTTCCGAGTCGTCCGGGAAGAGAACGGCGCACACCCGTACGACCGATTTCGTACGCTCAATCTCGATCGTGCGTAGGGACTCGAGTTCGCCGGCACGATCCGGCGAAACCTGGTAGAGGCGAAGGCGAACGCCGGCCGGTTCGAGTTCCGCCAACTTGAGGGGAGAGAAATCGCCCCACGGTTCCAGACGTGCGATCTCACGTTCCACCCGGTCGATATCGCCGCGGGCACTCTCAATGGACTCTTCGAACGATAGGATCTCTTCTACAATCGTATCGGCCTCCGCGTCGCCGGCGGGGCCCTCTTCCTTTGGCGCCTCCCCTCCCTGTTCGAGGGCGGTCATAGCCCTGGTCAGCCGCTCCCGTTCATCCAGGAGCGCCGCCATCTCTTCCGTGTCACACACTCCCGTTGAAACGTGCAACACCCCGATATCCCGGAGCAGTTTTAGGGAGCGCCTTTGGTCGGCCCGGGTGGTAAACACGGTTACCTTCGACATGGGGACGATCATGATGCTTGCCTCGTGAGGTTGCGCTTCGATATCTTGCCGCGCACAACGGCCGCCGTCTGCTGATCACCCAGGTATATCTGGATCATTCTGATATTGTCCTTCGTTTCCGGGATCTTCACCTTTTCAAAGAGGTTGACCCTTTGCGTCGTGGTCCTGAGTTCCTCCGCCAGCAGCTCGATCTGCCGTTCCAGCACGCGGAGTTCCGAATCGAATTCGACCATTTTTCGCAAGGCCGCGACACCTTCATCAACCCAGAGGGGCGTGGAAAACAGATCCCACCGCGTGTCCTGGAAGAGGGTGCGCTCGTAGACCGGGATATCGATACCGGCGATATTGCCCACCGACGTTTCGATCCGGTCGAGACCGACGTACTGGACGAGGGTGATCTTTTCGCCGAACACCGAGACCCATTCGTCGAGTTCCCGTCGCCACTCGACGCGGCGAGCCTGGAGTTCGGCGTGCTGCTGCTCCACCTGGCGAATCACCATCTGAAGCTGCTGCTTCTTGAGCTGCAGCGTCGGCAGGTAGCGCTGAAAACGCTTGAGGCTGTCTTTCTGCTTCTTCAGTTCGTTCTTGGTCAGTTTGACCATCAGGTCGACGCCTCCGCGGCCTCTTTTGGCCAGAAACGTTCGATCAGTTCGGTCCTGAGACCCGTCTCTTCCTTGTTGAAGCTGTCCGCGAGAATTTCCCACCCCAAGTCGAGGGCGCGTTCAATGGGGATGTTGACCGAGAGGTCCATCATCTCCCGTTCAAAGGTCTCTCCGTAGCGGAGCAGCTTGTTGTCCCAATCGGACATGCGGAAGCCCATCGCTTTTTTCTCCAGGCTCTCCTTGTACGACGCATACAGCTTGATCATGCCGTCCATGAGCGCCCGGTGGTCGTCACGGGTACGATCGTTGACCTGTTGCTTCAGGCGCGAGAGCGAACCAAAGGGCTCGATGCGCCCGTTGCGCAGGTAGTATTGCCCTTCGGTGATGTACCCGGTGTTGTCCGGTACCGGGTGAGTGACGTCGTCACCGGGCATCGTGGTAACGCCCAGAATCGTGATGGAGCCGGCGCCTTCGAAGTCAACGGCCTTTTCGTACCGCGACGCGAGCTGGCTGTAGAGGTCGCCGGGATACCCGCGGTTCGAGGGCACCTGCTCCTGGGTGATCGCGATTTCCTTCATGGCGTCGGCGAAGTTCGTCATGTCCGTAAGGAGCACGAGCACGCGCTTGCCCTTCAGGCCGAATCGCTCGGCCACGGCGAGGCTGATGTCGGGAACCATCAGCGCTTCGACGATGGGGTCACTGGCGGTATGGACAAAGAAGACCGTTCGCGAGAGTGCCCCACCCTCTTCCAGAGTGTCCCGGAAGTAGAGGTAGTCGTCGTACTTCAAGCCGATGCCGCCCAGGATGATCAGGTCTACCTCCGCCTGCATGGCGATCCGCGCCAAGAGCTGGTTGTAGGGCTCCCCGGAGACGCTGAAGATCGGCAGCTTCTGGCTCTCTACCAGCGTGTTGAAGAGGTCGATCATGGGGATACCGGTACGAATCATGTTGCGCGGTATGATTCGCTTGGCCGGATTGACGGAAGGCCCGCCGATCTCGATCAGGTTTTCCGTGAGCGCCGGTCCGTTATCCCGGGGCCGGCCGCTTCCATTGAAGAGGCGTCCCATCAAATTGTCGGAAAAGGAGACGCGCATGGGGTGACCGAGGAATCGAACCTCGTCACCGGTGGAAATACCGCGGCCGCCGGCGTAGACCTGGAGGCTCACCTCGGAGTGTCGCATCCGGATGACTTCGGCCAGAGATTCGCCGTAGCGGGTGCTCACAACGGCCAATTCACCGTAGCGCACCCCATCGGCGATGACGGTAATGACGTTTCCCGTGATCGATTCAATTCTGCTGTACACCTTACGCATCTTGCCCTCGCTGTTTTACGATCCTCTCCGCCCGCGGCTCCAGGCCGCTGGAAATCTCGTCGATCATCGAAACGATTTCCGACTCGAGGCGTTTGAACTCATCCGAATCCCACTCCGCGCTGTTGTAGTCCAGGAACCGTTGACGCAGACCGTAGAAGTACGTTCGCGCCTTGTCTTTGCTTTCGAACTGGAGTTCAGCGCCAAGGAGCGAGAAGAGCATGTCGAAGACGTGGCGCTGGCGTTCGGTACTGACCGATGCGTCCACCGGGTCAAAGGCGTTCTGTTGCATATAGACGGCGTCGAGGAAATCGCCCTTTAAGTAGACGATGTAGTCGTCCAGGGCGGTTCCCTCTTCACCGACGACTTTCATCATCTGGTCAACTTCGTTTCCGCGAAATAGAATCTCCCGGGCGTACTCGGTGGCGGTGGTATCGACGAGCCCCGGGTACTTGCTCCAACTGTCGAGGGGATCAATGGCGGGGTACTTCCGTGCGTCCGACCGCGCCCGGGACAACCCGTGGAAGGCTCCCACAACTTTCAGGGTTGCCTGGGTGACCGGTTCCTCAAAGTTGCCGCCCGCGGGACTTACGGTTCCGCCGATGGAGACGGACCCGGTTGATCCGTCCTTGAGGCGGACAACCCCGGCGCGCTCGTAAAAGCCGGCGATTACCGATTCGAGATAGGCGGGAAACGCCTCTTCGCCGGGGATCTCTTCGAGACGTCCGCTCATTTCGCGCATCGCCTGTGCCCAGCGACTGGTGCTGTCCGCCAGCAGCAGTACATCCAGACCCATTTGCCGGTAGTACTCGGCGAGCGTGACGGCCGTGTACACCGAGGCCTCCCGAGCGGCCACGGGCATGGAACTGGTGTTACAGATGATGATGGTGCGTTCCATGAGCGATTTACCGGTCTTCGGGTCCATCAACTCCGGAAATTCCCGTAGCGTTTCAACTACTTCACCGGCCCGCTCACCGCAGGCGGCGACGATGACGATGTCCACCTCTGCGTTTCGGCTGGTGATCTGCTGGAGAACGGTCTTCCCCGCCCCGAATGGACCGGGGATACAGTACGTGCCACCTCGTGCAACGGGCAGAAAGGTATCGATCAGGCGAACCTTGGTGACCATCGGCTCTTCCGGCTTGAGTCGATCCACGTAGGCATCGATTGCCCTCTTTACCGGCCATTCAAAGCGCATGGTGAGATCGTAGGAGGCGCCGTTGCCGTCGGTAACGGTGGCGACCGTGTCGGTTACCTTGTAGTCCCCTTCCGGCGAAATCGACGCGATCGTGTACGCGTCGTACATCCCGAAGGGGATCATGATCTTGTGTTCGAAAATCCCCTCCGGCACCCACCCAAAGGCCTCACCGCGGGTGAGCGTGTCGCCTACCTTGGCGGTAGGCGTGAAATGCCACGTTCGTTCCCGTTCGAGCGACGGAAGATAGAGCCCCCGTTCGAGAAAAAACCCCGATCGTTCGGCCAACTCCGGAAGAGGGTTCTGGAGGCCGTCACACACGAGGGTCAAGAGCCCCGGACCGAGTTCAACGGCCAGGAGTTCCTGCGTGAACTCCACGTCGTCGCCGACTGCGATGCCCTTGGTGATTTCAAAGACCTGAAGCTCCGCCTGCGTTCCACGGATCCGTATCACCTCGGACTTCAGGCGCTTGTCACCGAGAATGACGTAACCAACCTCGTTCATGGAGATGTCGCCGTCAACTTCGACGCTGACCATGTTTCCATTGATCGCTACAACTTTGCCCTTCGCTGTTACCATTTACACAATCTCCATCGTCGTCTGAGCCACCTCTTCGTACTGCCGTGTGAACTCGTCGTTCCCGGCGTCAAGGTCGGTCAGTTTCGCGCGCCGATCCGATATCTGCAGGCGCAGGTAATAGACCACGAGTCGTTCGCGGTCGAAAAAGTGACCAAGTTCGAGTTCATCAAGGAACTCCCACATTCGTTGAAGCAGCGACAACTCAGCTTTCCGGGGGTTGTCCTGGAGCGTCATGTTCCGTGCGAACTCTGCGAGTCGCGGATCGGACACGACGTACTCGGCGGCGCCGTCGCTTTCCCACCCCAGTGATAAAAGGCGGAGCCGCGCAAGCTCTTCCCGAATGGTCCGGGCGAACTCGTTCCACGCTCCTACCGTTCCCTGGCGATCATCGCCGCCGGCCGGCGTCGCGGAACGAATCACCTCCATGTCGGCGGGCGAAACAAAACGTTCGCACTCCTCGAGGAAATCGTCGGCGGAGAAAAGGGGCGGTTCATCGAAATGGACCGCTGGGAGGACCGAAACGGTGTAGTAATACTGTCTCACGCCCTCAGCCTTTTGCCGATTCCTCGATCAGTGCTGCCAGGCGCGGATTCAGGTATTGGGAGAGAATCTCCGCGATGCTCTCGTCGGTGAAGTCAAAGTGAACGGAGCCGTCTTTCTTGCCGACCCGGAAACCCGCGGCGCTGCTCGCTACGGGGCGCACGGTGATTCCTGAGGCGAGTTTATCCGAAAGGGATGAACGGAGGGACGCTTCCAGTTCCGATTGCACCGACTCGGCAACGAGAACCTCCGCTTCACCGGAAGACCACCCTTTGACGATGTCCCCGATTATTACGGCCATCCGCTCCGCGGACAGTGCCGTTCCCGCTTCATCCGCTATGAGCGACGAAAAGATGGCGGTCAGTTGCGTCTTTACCGCCAGGATCAGGTCGCGAGCGGATTGCTGCAACGCGGCATTGCCGGAGGCGAGCAACCGTTGGCGTTCCGATTCCGCCTGTTCGAGGATCGTATCTGCTTCCTTACGCGCCGACTCGACCCGCTCCCGGGCGGTCTCCTCCGCCTTGGCGATAATCTCGGCTACTTTCTCTTCAGCGGTTCTGACACCGTCTTGCTGAATCCTGTCGATGATTCCCTGTAATTGCGCGTCCATCAGAAAGTCCTTTTCGAATCGTTATACGCACCAAGCGTAGTCAAAGTGTAGTTTACCGGTGTCGAATAATTCAAGGTCGCCCGGACGTCAATGTATCGTTTCATACAAGAGCGTTCCCGTTCAAAGGCTCAGATCTCCGACGATCTTGACGGTGTTGCCGTCCATCGCCGCGGAGAGAGCGCGATCGGGAAAAACCTCCGGAAGCAGTTCGTTCGCCCTGCGCAAAACGTACTCCCGAATAGCCCGCCGATCCTCGGAGGAGACGTTTTCGAGTGTGACGGTACGAATTTCAATCACATAGCCGCGCCCATGACGGGAACCAAAGCCGGTAGTGAAGGATGCCCCAACGTTAAAGAGACCGTCCGTTTCGGGGTTCGCGGTAGCGCCTCGTGTCATACGGGCCGGGTGGAGGTTGTACCGCGTGCCCCAGGTGTCCTCGAGCTCTCCGTCAATCCGGTCGAAGAGACGCTTCAGGGCTCGCTCGAAACGCCGGACACGGCTTCCCCGCATGACCGCCTACTCCCAGGAGAGCGTCCAGGTGACGGGGGTCTCGGACAGGAGAATATCACGGAGGGGTATCGTTACAACTGCGGACGGGTCGCCCGGTGGTGTGCCGGAAACCTCCGACCGCACCAGCCGGCCGGGATGGCGGAGGGAGAAGGCAACGGTGGCGTCGCCGGCGATCCCTCCCACGACCTCCCGTTCCCTGTCCGTGTAGGGCGTGCCGCCGGCGGCGAGTGTGATCGCCAGTGACGACGCTCCCAGATCGACCGTGCCGCCGAAGAGCGCATTCAGCGACGCCGCGTCTTGCGGGCGAAACCGCATGGACACAACCGTTACCTCTTCGCTGCTGCGGACTCGGTACCGTTTTAGTTCAGACCGCGAGGTGCGAGCGATTCGCAGGGCGTCACTCCTGGTCAACGGGATCGCCCGGAATCGGGTATCTTCGTCGAAAACTCCGGCGTTCCATAGCTCGTTTGGTACCGTGTACACGAGATCCACGCGAATCCGGTCTTCCCGGCGCACGTCGATCGTCGTTTCAATAGAGATACAGGAAGTGAAAAGCACTGCAAGGAGAACGGCTCCCAGAGTGCGGCCGATGCGCCCCATAGTGTGCGCAGATTACCGGAGGGGGTCAGCTACTTCAAGAGGACCTGTGTGCATCCATGGCCGCCGTGCTCGGGGAGCGCGTACGCAAAGGAACTCACCGCCGGGTGCACCGCAAGCGCCTGGTGCACGCCCTTTTGAAGCACGCCGGTGCCGGTACCGTGAATCACCGAGAGAACACGCTGGCCGCTCACAAGCGCGGAGTCGAGGCGCCGTTCGAGTTCGGTGAGCGCCTCCTCCAGGCGCATACCGCGCAGGTCTACCTCCAGCGCCACCGAGCCGGAAGAGCGCGGTGTTTCGATGGAGATCGCCCGCGACTGCCGGGCAGGTTCCGGCGTTCGGCGGAGGAGATCCTGGAGCGCCACCGTCATTCGCATTGCACCGAACTGGACCTCCGCCCGTGTACCGCGAATTGACCGGACCGTCCCCTCTCCGCCGGTGCTGCGATGGACGACGCTATCGCCGGGCCCGATTGGCTCGTCCGCAGTTTCCGGGTCCGGGCCGGCGGTGATCTTTGTGAGGTGGAGCACGCGCGACTCTTCCGCGGAAACGCGCTCCTCCACGGCCCGGATCTTCTCCCGCGCCCTCCCCTCCGCTTCGGCGTCATCGGTACGCCGCTCCGTTTCACGGAGTTCGCGAACCGCCTTTTCCACCGACTTTCGCGCTTCCTGCGCCACGGTTCGGAGTTCCCTGAGGCCCTCCCGCCGGAGTTCGAGTTCCTCCGCGGCGATCCTGGCTTCCCGCTGCTCCAGAACGCGCCGGCGCTCTTCAGCCTCCTCCTCCACCCGCCGCGCTTCGATCAGGCGACCGTCGAGTTCCTTCTCACGTTCCGTGAGGCGCGCGATGATCTCCGCCACATTGGTGTGGGTCCCCGCGGAGTACGCCCGAGCGGCCCGAACGATCTCCGTGGGGAACCCCTGCTGCTCCGCCGTGTCGATTGCGTAGCTCGATCCGGGAGTTCCCGAAATGACGCGGTACGTGGGGCGGTGGTTTTCGCGGTCGTACTCCATGGACGCGTTTTGGACGCCCTCGTGGGTGTACCCGTAGTGTTTCAACACGGTTTGATGCGTTGTTATCAGCGCAAAGGGCGAAATTTCCAGCAGCCGGTCGACGTAGGCGGTGGTCAGCGCAGCCGCCTCGTCCGGATCGGTGCCCGTCCCGAGTTCGTCGAGGAGCACCAGCGAACGGGGCGTGGCTCGGTCTATGATCTCGGCGAGGGTTCTCAGGTGCGCTGAAAAGGTCGACAACGAGCGGTCGATCGATTGCGCATCACCGACATCGACACCGATGTAGTCAAATACGGGCAGGACACTCCCCTCCCCGACGGGAACGAGCAACCCGAACTGATGCATCGCCGCGATGAGTCCCAGCGTTTTCAACAGAACCGTTTTTCCGCCGGTGTTGGGCCCGCTTACAACGAGAACGCGTGTATCCTCGGGGAAATCAACGTCCACGGGAACGCACGTCGCTCCCAGCAAGGGGTGGCGCGCGCGCTCCACGTGGATTGCGGCACCGGCATCCGGCCGCCGCCCGTCAACCGCGATGGAATAGCGGGCCCGGGCGTAGAGGGTATCCACGGAGACGAGGTGTTCGTGCATCCGCGCCAAGGCATCCGCTTCGCTGCGGAGTGCCCTACTGAGTCGCCGGATCAGGGCACGAATGACCATGTGGATCTCGTTTTCCAGGGCGACCCGTTCGTTATTGAGTACCACAAGCTCCGGCGGTTCGACAAAGACGGTGTTGCCGCTCCCGGAAAGCTCGTGCACGATTCCCTCTACTCGCCCACGGAAGTTCGCGGATAGGGGAAGCACCGTCCTTCCGTCCCTGATCGTTGCCCCGCTTTCCCGGTACCGGTTGCCCGCTTCCCGCATGAGGCTCGCGGATTCCCGTTGGAGGCGGCGGTAATTTTCAGCGATTAACGATCTGAAACGGGCCAGTTCCGGCAGGGCCTTTTCGACGATCTCCCCCGACGGCGTGATGTGGCGGGCCACCTCGGCGAGGAGCGGTTCCGGCGCGGCGAAGCCCTCTAGGAGGGATCGAAGCTCATCGGGAAGGTCGTCGCCTTTGAGCCACGCCAGGTACTCTGAACGGAGAGAAGCGACCGCCACAAAGGACCCCAATTGATCCGGTTCGAGTTGTGCCCCTTCGACGGATAGGGCTTCAAAGGCCGGTCTTAGGTCGGGGGCGCTTCCTCCGGGACCTGCCGTACCCCCGGCGATCCTGCGGGCCATCGCTTCAACGACGTGGAGCGTACCACGCAGCTCCGCCTCGTCGGTGGACGGCTCCTGGCGGAGGATGCGCCCCACCGCCGCTTCCGAGCGCGCTTCCGCCGCGACCAAACGCCGGATACGATCGAACTCGAGCGCCTCCGGCACAATCACGAGCCGTCCTCCAGGGATGAGACGATCCGCGCGTACGAGTCGTACCGCGATTCGTTGATGTGGCCCCCTTCGACCGCCGATCGCACGCGACAACCGGGTTCGTGCAGATGGGTACAACTGGGCATGGCACAATCGGGAATGTAAGGGGCGAACTCCGCGAACCCGGCAGCGATCTCCACCGGTTCATACATGTTCAGGTCGAACTCCCGGACACCGGGAGTATCGATAAGCACCGTTCCCGGTTCGACGATTATTCTCCGCGCCAGGGTCGTCGTGTGGCGACCGCGGTCATATTTGACTGAAACACTTCCCACTTCCTGGTGCGCCTCCGGGAAGAGAGCGTTCACGAGAGACGACTTGCCGACACCGGATTGACCGAAGAGCACCGTCGTGTTCCCGGTGATCGCCGCACGTATTTCGTCTATCCCCCATCCCGTGCGGGCCGAGCAGGCGATCGATTCGATTCCCAGATCGGTGAGAACCCCTTCGTAGGCCGTCGATGCGTCGTCGGCAAGGTCCCGTTTGTTGAAGACAATGAGCGGCGGAATACCCTCGAGACGCGCCATCACCAGGACGCGGTCGACAAAGCGCGGCCGCACCGGTGGCCGGCGAAAGGAGGTAACCACGCACACACGATCCACGTTGGCGGCGACGGTCTGTATCCGATGGCGCTTCCGGTTCCACCGGACGACGCGATTGTTGCGCTCCAGTCGGTCCGTAATCAACGCGCTGTCGCCGTCAACATCCACGGCGACGCGATCACCCGGTGCGAGCGCGTTGTGCTCGCCCTCATCCACCCGGAGGACCTTACCGCGGATTCGTGCCTCCACCCCGTCACCGCGGTCCAGGAGGAGCCGAAATATGTTGTTCGCGCCCCACAGGACGGTGCCGTTGGTCGTCATTATAGGGTCACGGTTTTCAGCCGGGCCAGGGGGTCGATGCAGTGATAGCGCTTCCCCGTATCGGAGGTCGTCCACAGATCCCACGGCGAGTTTGTGTCGCGAACGGGGGCATCGCGATGAGGAGGGGGGCGATCAGCGGCCCTTCCTGCGCCGGTGAGGTCCACGATGCGTCGCAGGACACCCTGGAGGGAGTCGACAATCAAAACCTCCGCCGGAAGCATCTCCCGGAGCGCTTCGTAGACGTGCAGAAAGTGGGTGCAGGCGAGCACGACCGCATCCGTATCGCCCCCGATTCGAGGGACTACCTCCTGGGCAAGGTACGTTCGCGAACGTACGGACCAGTTCACGTCGCACCGCCGGCGTTCGACAAGGTCTACCAGGCCGGGCAATCCAACGCGTTCAACCCGGGCGGAAGCGGCGAACTGGGAAATGAGGTCATCGGTATACGGATCCCTGGCGGTGTTGCGCGTCGCCAGGACCGTGATCGCACCGCCTTCCGCGGCGGTGCCCGCCGGTTTTACCGCCGGTACCACGCCCACGAACGGTATCGGGAAGTGTTCGCGGAGGTGTGCAAGCGACACCACAGAGGCCGTATTGCACGCCACAACCACCAGGTCCGGGTCATGACATTCGATCAGGAAGCGAACCAGTGCCTCTGTCCGGTCCCGGATCGTCCGGAGGGAGCGTTCACCGTACGGGAAAAAGGCGGTGTCGGCCAGGTACGTAACATCGGCGTGGGGCACCGCTCCACGGTACGCCTGCAGGTACGGAACGCCACCGATTCCCGAGTCGAAAAAGGCGACCCGAGGCGTAGCTTTAAGAGAAGAGCGCGTCAAAGTCGGCTCGCGCCTTGGAGCGGGCGGCAGCGGAGTGGTCGGAATCCCCCGATGTTTTCCGGTTTGCCCGGAAGTAGTCGCAGAAGTTGGACCGCTCTTTGTCGACCACCTGCTCCGGCACCGTTTCGCGGCAATCCCAGTGGGCTCCCGGCTCGTAAAACTCGCAATTCTTGCACACCCTCACCGGCTTGCCGCAAGTCGGGCATTCGGCGGAGCGAGTGATGACGAATTCCGCGGGCAACTCCGTTCCGCAGGCGTAACACACGGTAAAAAGGTAGCGGATAGGTCGCGGTGTGTGCAAGAAGCGCACGTCTCTACTACACTGGTTCCATGTTCGAGACGGCCCTTCCCGGTGCACGGGGGAGCGATGCGACGGAGTTGCTTCGTGAGTTGGTTCGAACCGAGGATCGACTCTACCGGCTCGTCGCGGAGCGTCGTGTCCTGACGGACCTGGATCTTTCCGAGTTCGCAACGATGTGGGTCAGTTTTGCATCAACCCGGTTTGTCCGGTGCTCCTTTGCCAAGGCTCACCTGGAGAACACCTTTTTTGATTTCACGTCGTTCGAAGAGTGTGAGTTCGGCGAATCGGCGTGTTTCAACGTCTCCTTCGCGGGAGCGCGATTCGAACGCTGCTCGTTCCGGGGCGCCACCATGGACCAGTGCAACTTCAACGGTATCGAGGCAAAGGAGTGCGATTTTAGTGACGCCTCGCTCCGCCGGTCACGGTTTATCAACGCACGCCTTCAAACGACACGGTTTATCAACTGCGATCTCCACGACGCGATATTTCGATACAGCTTGCGAAACGAGGTTACCTTCAAGCACTCGAACGTGGAGGAGGCGTTTCTGTGAAGATTATCTCCTCCTTCTGTAACCGAAGCGGCAGCAACATGTACATCTGCGGTCCCGACAAGGGAGGACCGGCAGCGATAATCGATCCCGCACCGTGCACGGAGAGCGTGGTGCGGTCGCTCGCCGCACACCACTACGACATCGCGGCCGTTCTTGTCACCTCTCCGTCCGCAGCGTTGGAACACTCGATACGGACCATCTCACGGATCTACCCGGTACGCGTGTTCGCCGGGTGCGACCGGATCGGTGAAATCGAGTGCGTTGACGCCAGCGGTCAATCGAATATCGATGTGGGGGACCTTTCGTTCTCGGTGATTCCCGTTCGTCCCCACTCGCGGTTCTCAATCATGTACGGAATCGAGGAAGTCTTTTTCACGGGTCTGATCATTCACGCCGGAACGATCGGCGACACCGCGAACGAGTACGCTGAGGAGCTGCTCGTCTCACTGGTGAAACGCACCCTTGGAGAACACGGCGAGGGGAGCGTTCTCCTGCCCGGCGTAGGCCCCACGACGACCTTACGGGCCGAACTAAACGTGAATCCGTACTTCCGGCGCCAGGACGGACGCGCTCGTTACTGATGGAGTTCGCGGAGAACGTCGCGCATGCGAGCGGGCAGCGGGGCGACGAACGTTCTGGGCGCCTCCCGCGGGTCGACGCGTATCGTCAGACTGTACGCGTGCAGCATGAGCGTTGCCGAGGGGAAGCGCGCGTCCCTGCGAGCGTACACGGGGTCGCCCAGGATCGGCGCACCCGAATCGTGCATGTGGACGCGCAACTGGTGGGTACGACCGGTCAGCGGATGGAGCATCAGGTACGAGTGCGTCGCAAACCGGCACAGCGTCCTGTATTCGGTGACCGCACGTTTCCCTCGGGACACGCGCGAAGTGAACCGGGTCCGATGGTGAGGATCCCGCCCGATAGTCCCGTCGATGGAACCGGAGAGCGGCGAGAGATGGCCCTTTACAACGGCAAGGTACGTTTTCCGAGTCTTCCGCGTTGCGAACTGGCTCACGAGAAACTCGTTTGTCGCAACGTCCTTTGCGGCGATCAGGACTCCTGAGGTTTCCTTGTCAAGGCGGTGGACTATTCCCGGCCGCTCGGGATCGGTCGCATCGATCGAGAAGCGGTGGACCAGTGCGTTTGCGATCGTACCGGAGGGGTTCCCCGCCCCGGGATGAACAACGATCCCCTGCCCTTTGTTGAGCACAACGACGCGGTTGTCCTCGTAGAGTACGTCCAGTTCGATACGTTCCGGAGTAACGGTCGTTGGCGGCGGCTCCGAAAGTTCCAGGACGACGCGGTCATCGGCGCAAACGCGATACGACGCCTTTACCGGGCGGCCGTTCACGTGTATTGCGGCGGAGCGCCGTTCGATCTGACTCCTGGTCGAAACGGCGCCGATCTCTGCCAGGTAGCGATCGACGCGCATTCCGGCATGAATCGGTTCAATCCGGAATTCGAACTTCACGACGGCGTCCGATGATGTAGTCCGCCAGGGCCACTCCTACGCTAATACCGATGCCCGACGCGATCAGCCCGCGCCGCTCCTGCTCGGTGTACCGCGGCTCGTTCGATGTGGAGAGAAACCACGGCGCGTAGTCCATGGCGGCCGTGCCCGTCCGGTAGCTTTGATAGGAGAACCGTCCCACCTGGTAGAGCAGTCCCGCGACGATCATGGCTACGGGAAACGATCCGACTGCAACGATCTCACCGCGCC
>JANQHT010000010.1 GCA_028282545.1 Spirochaetales bacterium | reverse complement strand
TTGGCCCTCGGCTCTGTCTTTAATTCTTTTGTAGTGAATGAATTATGACAGATAACCAGGGCCTTTTCTATGCCCCACGTGAGAAATGCGGGCTAGTCCAGCCGCGCCCGGAACGAAGAACAAAACGCGTCTCTGCAGCGTAGCGAAGCCCAGCGTTTTGTTCTTCGAAACGTGCCAAGGTCCTCATCTCCACGATGAGGATTGCTGACCTACCGCAGCTCCAACGGTCCCGCGTCAGGCGCACCGGCTCGCATCCGACCGGTAAAGTCTCCCTCAACACTAGGTAGCGCTACCCCTTGGTCGACGGCCTCTTCGGGCGGCTCCAGCCAATTCCCCCGCTCCGCAAATACGACCGACCGACGGTCCCGGCCCGTATAGGCGAGTATATCGTCTATCGGCGGTACCCCGAAGGTGGGACCGATTGAAGCTGCCGTGTTTTGTCTGCCAACTTCACCGACACCGTATCGGTACGCCCGCCCGCGCCACGAGGGCGTGTCGTCGGGCCGTGAATAGGCGAAGGCGGCCCAATCGTTGAAGAGGTTACCCTCCGCCCTCCCCGGCTGGACCAGTTGATCAAAGTACAGGGCGGTCGGAACTGAATCACGCCGGACGATCGCCGGCCCCTCTTCATACATGGAGAGGATTATCGAGTTTACCACCGCCGCGGACTCACCGCCGAAGGCGATACCGGTACGGGCGTACTCACCACCATCAACACTAACCAGAGCGTGGGCGACGTTCAGAGATCCTCCGGTACCGGCGATTCCGTAGCTCTCTTCAGACCCCGATGCGTACAGGGTGGAATTGACAACGCGAATGGCAGCGTCCCGCGATACAAGGCCGTATTGCACGCGCGCGGAGCCGGTTGCCGTCAGGATCGATCGTTCTACCAGTGCATCGCTTTCCACCAACCGTAACGCAACGGCACCGGTCGTACCGTGGATCGCCAGTGTGGAACCGGCTATCCGGACCGGTGCATTTGCCACGAGAACGAGCACTCCGTCTCCGCGGGCGGTTCGAACGATCGAGTCCGTTATATCGAACGTTCCACCCACCACCGAAACGGCGGGCTCACTGGTCGTGACGGCGCGCGGTTCGATGATCGAGCCGGAGATCGTCACCGCTGTTCCGGATGTAGAACACGAATAGACGAGCGAATCGCGAACGGCGAGTGAACCGCCCTCGACGACAACGCGGTCGACTTCCGATGACGAAATCACGATATCCGCTCCGGCCGATTGCAGTTCGCCGGTGATGATGCGCACCTCTTCGAGGTACGTTCGACCACCGGCGACGGTAACGGCGGGAATACCGCCGCGGGGAGCCGTCACGGTGACCGATTCGAGCCGGGTGGGACGGTCGCCGGCCTGGATGGTTAGCGGGGAGAGCATATTGATTCGCTGAAGCGTTGTCCCCGGGGGCATCGATAGCTGCGGCAGGTCGGCGCGAATGGTGGCAGTGCCGTCCCACCCGACAAGGGAGAACGGCCTATCGCCGGACAGAGAGGCAAAGAGTTCCGACGGCAGTACGTACTCTCCCGGTGATAGGAGCAGGGTCGACCGCCCGCGCTGAGAGGCGTTTTGTATCGCCGCCGCGAGATCGGAAAACGGCGTTACCCGGGAGCCGTTGCCCCCGGGGTCCGCCGAAACGTCCACGTAGACAATTTCCCGGTCGATCACGATGTCCCAGCGTTCAACGAATTGGCTCCGGTTCCCACCGGGATCCTGCGCGTACGCTTCAATGACGTAGGGAGACGTGGAACCTTCCCGACCGCGGAGGTCAATCGGCTGTCCGAGGTAGGGCACAAAGTCGGGGGGATCTGAATCGAGCGCGTAGGTACGGTAGAAGAGGCGATCGTCGGTGGCGCCGGGAACGAGGGAAACGCGCCGCGCTTCCGGGTAAAACGCGTTGTCCTCGGCACCGACAAGTTTCGGTGATAACGGCGGCTGGCGATCGATGGAGAAACGGTAAACGTACTCATCGGAAGGAACTCCGTCCGGAGGAAACGCGCGGACACGAAGTTCCACGCCCAGGGTGGCACCAAGACTTGCGTCGAGTTGCAAGGGTCTTTCCAGGAGGGGTGACAAGGCGTGAACCGGCGTCGCCGGGCCTCCGCTGGTGTCGATCGAGTAGCGAACGGGCACGTCGCCGAGCGCCTCAATGACGACTTCATCCACGTAGGATCCGCCGTCTTCAACACCGGCGATACGCGGCGCATCGGCCGCGACACTGGGTTCGATTCGTTGTCGCGCTGTAGTGCTGCGGTTCCCGGCGTCGTCCTCGGTAAAATAGAGAACCTCCAGGGGGCCGTTCGCAACGTTCCACGCGATTGGTTCGACAAAAGGAACAAAATCACCGCGGTCGATTGAGACAAAGACGGTGCCGTCCGGTGCATCGGGCCAATAGAAAAATCCCCGTTCGCCGGAAGCGGTTCGCAGAATCGTGGGCGGCGGCGGCGCCTCGGGCGGCGTCGTGTCCACGATGACCTCTAAGGATCGCGTGAAGCCGACGTTCCCGAGTTCGTCCTGGGCAAAGGCGTCAACGATGTACGACGCGCTCCCCGACTCGACACCCTCGAACACGATAGGAGCACCCATCCACGGGCCCGGTTCGGGATCGATCGATTGGTCGTTGCTCCGGACCGCGAAAAACAGCGTCTCTCCATCGTTCCCGCGAAGATCGAGAGAGACCGCCGTACTGCTGGTGTAGGTGTTCCCTTCGATCGGTTGTCCCTCCGCGAACACCTGCGGGGGCGCCGGTGCCAGGCGATCGATCGTGACCGTCCGCGGGTTCGGCATATCCGTCCGGTTTCCCGCCGCGTCCAACGCGTACGCGTCGATGGTAAATGTACGCGCTGATCCCGGCTCCACGGCGAGGAGGGTCGGCTGGACGTAGCGGGTAAACGGGGCAGTCGGCGACGTCCGGAACATGATCGATCCTCCCGGCTCAACCGGCGCGAAGCTCAGGTTTACCGCGGTGGGAGAGAGGAGATCACCGGCGGGAGAGGAAACGACCGGCGGGGCCGGAGGAATCCGATCAACGGTCACGGTGAGAAAACGGGTGGCACTCCACGTCTCCTTTCCGTCGAAGCGCGCGCGGAGGGCCAGGGAGACGCGCTGGGACGCTTCGACCTCCGTGGGAATCCGGAGGACTCTCCCCGAGACCGGGCTCGTACCGACCGGTGTGGGTGCCGTTGTGCCGTCGGTGCGATACTCGTAGTGGATCAGAAGGTCGGGATCCGATTGGGCAAAATCGAGCTGAAGTACCTCGGCGTTGGTGAGTAGTCCGTTTTCGACACCCGCAAAAGGCGGAACGTTTGGTGAGCGTTGATCGACCGATACGACCGTGGAAACAATGGAGCTGCGGGGTTCGCCCTCCGGGTCGGAGTACGCGTCGATCCGGTAGTCGATGCGCAAACCGCGTTCGGAATCGAGGGCGATGGGACCGGAGTACGGCGAAAAGGCGCCCCCGTCGTCGACGTTGCGAACGACGCGGTAATAGAGCGGTTGGTCGCCGGTGATCGTTGCGGTTGTCCCGGTGGACTGGATGGTCGGCGCAGCCGACGGCGCAAGGTTCACGTTGAGCGATATAGGCTCCGCCGTCCGGGCAGTCCGGAGCGAAATGGTTGAATGAAACCCGCGGGGCAGCGTGAAGGCGACGCGGCCGCTATCGTCGGCAGAGAACGGTTCGCTGTACGTAACACCGTCCAGCGCGAGTGCGATCGATCCGTGCGGCCGATCGAGGAGCAGGGAGTACCGATTTCCCGATAGTCTGGGCCGGCCAATGAGTTGCGGTTGCCCCGGCAGTGCCCGGTTTGGAACAACGACACGCGCTTCCGGTCCCCACGCTCCGCCGGGGAAGCGCGCCGACGCGGTCAGTGTCGATCCGCCGGCTGCGTCGACCGGTTCATCAACTGTTTGGGGCGGCGTGCCGTTGTTCGAATACCGGTACTCCGTCGCGGCCAGCGAGTAGATCGCGTACAAGCCGTTCCAGGGGACGATTTCCGGCGGCGGCGGGAGGCGCCGGTCCACGACGAACACGTACCGTTCTTCGAGTGCATCGGCCCTGTCGGTGGGAAGGAGCCTGAGCGTGTACACCCGACGGGCACCGGCGGTACCGTTTAGCTGCAGGGACTGAATCAGGACGGACGATGCCACCGACACCGCCTGATCTGAAAGGGAGTATCGGTACCTCTCCCGGGGTGGATTGATCGTTACGCCCCCGGCGGCTCGACCCGAGGCGAATTCCCGTCCAGGCACGCGCCGGCGCTGATTCCACGTTCGCGAAAGCGATACCGATTCTCCCGTGGAACGCACGTGGGCGCGAACCGCGACGGAACGATCGCCCGCCCCGCGAATCAAGAGGGGCTCCGTGTATACGGTCCACCCATCGGCGCCGTCCAGAGCGTATTCAACGTTGGTGAGACCCCGCGTCTCCACCAGAAGGAGCTGCTCGTTGGCGAATGACCCCGTGGCGGGGCTAATCAGGAAGTCCCGGGCCGGTTCGATCTCGCCGGTTCGGTCCACCCGGTAGCGCCACGTTCCGAGGGGGCTCCTGTTGCCCGCGCCGTCCTGGGAGAATGCGGCAACCACGTAGTCGCGAATCTTTCCGGCAGTGCCGGAGAGCGTTACCGAGCCGTCCAGGGCCAGAAACTCACCGTCCACGTCAGCTCCGCGAGTAGCGTAGACGGTCGTTCCCGGTTCCGTGTCAAAGGTGAGTTCCAGGGACGTTTTATATGCCCGCGGCGGCGGCTGTGGAACCGGTGAAGCCGGGGGAGTTCTGTCGACGGTGTACGATAAGACACTCGCGTCGCCGCTTGGGTCGCGAACTTCGAGAGCGTACGTAAGGGTCGCGCCGGCCGGGGCGTCGAGTCGTACCTCCCGATCGAGGGCAAGGAAGTGATCGGTGTGGGGTGTT
>JANQHT010000052.1 GCA_028282545.1 Spirochaetales bacterium | reverse complement strand
CGGATCAATACGTCGAGAAGATCCTCTTTCACACCACCTTCCCTGACAAACCGCTCAAAACGACCTCCAATTCAGCCTGATTTATATGCGCTCGCCCTGTTCGCCGCAAGTAACTGTGGCGTCGATATTTGTCGAGCGGCTCCCTACGTGAGATACGCGTCGTCGATGCGCTTGAGCCACCGGTTTAGTCCCTGGCCGTACCGAATCGAGAAATCGTGGGCCGCCATCTCCGGCGTAGCCTCCGGTTCGTACTGCTTCATAAAGAGCCAGTGATGGGAAACGCCCATGTAGAGCTCTCCATTCGACGTGCCCGGGAACGCGTCGTGAATCTCTTCACTTTCCGAAGCCTTTTTCAGGGGCGAAAAGACCGTTTCGTACCACGAATCGAGCGCCAATTCCCAACTCACCTCTTCGCCGTGTTCGCGATCAAGATAGTACTTATGCACCTTCACGTGATCCGCGAGTTCTTCCCAACACAGATCGGACGAAAAAACGAGGTTCTCTTTGGCAAGGTATTCGCGCAATCGGGGCGCGTTTGATGTTGCGCTCACTCCAGGTCAACTCCTCCCGGTCAATGTAGCGACGCCGACCGGTAGCGGCAACCTCATACCACAGTATTTCGCATGTTGGAAATCGCATAGCCTTGGCAAGGTTCTCCGAACACAACGCTTGGCTTCGCTGCGCTGCAAAGACGCGTTTTGTTCTTCCTTCCGGGTGCGTTTATGTCGCGGCGAAGAGGTCCACATGAACGGTTCGTTCCTTGGGGCCGTCCATCTCCAGGAACAGTACGTTCTGGTAGGTGCCCAGTTGCAGCGCGCCGTTGTTGACCACCAAGGTGACGCCGCCACCCAGCATTGAACTGAACGCGTGCGCCTCGGTATTGGGGTTGTTCTTTCGGATGTGTTTGAACGGGCGGAGCGGCGCGAGCGTCTCCGCGGCGATTTTGATGTAGTCTTCGCGCAGTTCAGCGTCATCCTCGGCCAGGAAGATCGCCGCGGTGGTGTGGGGAATGCTCACATGGACGAGAGCGCGCTCAACGCCCCGGATGCTCTCCACGATTTGTGTGGTGATGTTGTCCACCCACTGTTTGGCTCCCGTTGAAACGGTAAACGTGACGTGTGTTTCCACGTGCCCCCCTACTTTCCAGATTCGGCCAGCGTCGCAGCACGCTTCAGAACGCGCATTGATCCGGCCATGACGGTCGGAGATGGTTCCTCCGGGCCCGGCCTGATCTCGAATGTCACCAGACGCCGTCGATACTCGGACTCCCCGCTGTCGAAGTAGCCGATCTCGTGTAATGCCGCCAGATAGGCGGCCATGTGGGCGGCAAAAACCTCGCTCCCGTCCACCCAGAAGGGGGGGTGGTTATCGCCCCAACGGGGGTCGCTTTTGTCCGCAATGATGTAGTTGGCCAGATGGGCGTGGAAGATCATGTCGCCCGCCGCTTTGACGGATGCGGCCGGGTCTTCACCCATGATCATCAGGTGCGCGATATCCGGAGTGATACCCATATTGGGTGCTCGTTTCCGGACCTCTGCTACGATCTCGATCGTCTCACTGGTGGGTCCCAGATAGAACTTCTTGTCCACCTCACGGTCGAAGTTCTCCATCGAAAGCGGCAACACGTAATCGGTGGCTTTCTCCTGTGCGTATTCACAGAGAACCGAGAGCGATTCGATCGCTGCCGCCCGCGCCTTTGGTCGGAGGTCGGGGCCCGGATCCTTGCCGGGGTTGAGGTCCATGATACGGGCACCGATACGGTACGCCTCGTCAATGTACTTCTTCGTCTGTTCAACGGAAGCGACCCGCACGCCCTCGTCGAGGGCGTGCAGATCGAGACCGGCCCGTGCCAGCGACTGCCCCACCCCGTATACGGCGGTCATGCCCCCCACCTGCAGCGCGTGGCCTAGGCGGCACGCCACGTCGTCGTTCGACAGAGGCGGAATCTGGACGCCCCCCCAGGCGGGGTCGTCGATTATCGGCTTCAGGAGTTCGACGATATCCGGTTTATTCTTCGCGATCGCCGGGATGATGTGATAGGTGAACCCCGGAACCATCTTCTCGAGCAGTGACATCAGATACCTCCCTTTTTTTTAAACAGGCTCCGGACAATTGGAGAAAAGAACGTGAACAGTGCGATGACGATGAATACAAGGCTGATTGGATGCGTCAGGAATACCGTGGGGTCACCCTTTGATGTAATCAACGAAAGGCGTATGTGCCGCTCGAAGGCGGGGCCCAGAACGATGGCGAGCAGGAGCGGTACCACGGGAAAACCAAAGCGCAGCATCAGGAAACCGAGCAGCCCGAAGGCGAGCATAACGCCGGTGTCCCAGAACGAGTTCCGAAGCGAATAGGTCCCGATGACACAGAAGATCGAGATGATGGGGAGCAGAATCCACGATGGGATCTGAAGTACCGTTACCCAGATCTTCATGGTTGCCAGGGTGACAATGAGCACGAAGATGGCACCAACCAGAAACGCCCAAAAGACGCTGTAGACAAAGAGGGGATCGTTCCGGAAAAGGAGCGGTCCCGGAGTGAGACCCTGGATCATCAACGCTCCGAGAAGGATGGCCGTTACGGGATCACCGGGAATACCGAGCGTCATCATCGGAATCAGTGCTCCGCCGTTGATACCGTTGTTGGCCGCTTCCGGCGCCGCAACACCCACTTCGTTCCCCGCGTCAAACTCCTTCTTTTGCTCTTCCGGCGTCATCCGCCGGGCAACGTCGTAGGCGAGGAAAACGGCGATCGGACCGCCGGCACCGGGAATTGCGCCCACACCGGTACCGATAAGCGCGGAGACCACCTTGTACCGGAGGTGCTTGAAAACGCCGCGGATGTGCGAAAAGACGCCTCGCAGCTCCCCCTTGAAATCGGGGATGACGTTTGACTTCATCACCAGCCCGTTAAGAATCTGCGGGATGGCGAAGAGACCGATCATGACCGGCAGAAAACTGATACCACTCATCAACTCAACGAGTCCAAATGTGTACCGCGGCCGTCCGATGATGGGGTCCATTCCAACCGTTGTGATCATCAGACCCACGGCGCCCGATATCAGCCCCTTGACCATCGACTTCTGGCCGAAACTGCAAATAAGCGTCAGTCCGAGGAAGACGAGCGCCCCCAGTTCGACTTCGCCGAACTTGAGGGCCGCCCGGGCAACCGTCGGTGCAACGAGGACCAGCACCGCCAGGCTGACCATCGCTCCGAAAAACGACGACGTGACGGCCGTGCCGAGCGCAGATTCAGCTTCCCCGCGGCGCGCCATCTGGTGCCCGGCAATTGCCGTGGCCGAGGCGGACGGCGTTCCCGGAATGTTCAAGAGAATCGCGGAAATCGATCCTCCGGTCATGCCGGAGATAAAGAGACCCAGCAAGAGGGAAATGGACGTCACCGGGTTCATCGAGTAGGTGACGGGCAGGAGCAGAACCATTCCGAGACTGATCGTCAATCCGGGGGTGGCTCCCACGAAGAGACCAAAGAGCACGCCGCCTAGACTCGCGAGCAGATTGACCGGTGAAAGAACGTCAAACAGGGCTGTGATTGCGATATCTATCATACGTCTCCAAACCTACAGGAACGCGATACCTGGTATCGATACTTCGAACACGTACCGGAACAAACCGTAGATGACCAGCGTTGAAACGATCGCAATCACCGCCATACGGGAGTAGCGCCTGACACCCTCCAGATACATCAACGCAAACATGGCCGGCGGCGTTACAAGCAGAAAGCCCACCACGTCGATAAGCGCGATATAGACGACAAAAATCGCGAAAAGGATGACCGCACCGCGTATTTGCGACCGGGTGAGGTGGACCCTCGTTGGCCGTGGCGCGTCACCATCCGAAGGGCGGCGCACAATGCCTGACACAATGAGCAGAACGGACATGGACGCCAGGAAGATGCAAAATACCCACGGCATGAAGTCAACGCCGACGGTATTCGGCATGTCCCTGGTTGGGAGCTGCGTGGTCATATAGGCGTAGCCGGACGCAAAAGTCAGGAGTATGGCTCCGATTACAATGTTCTCGCGCTTCTCGTTCACCGTGGCTTTCCTTGAGAGTTGACAGATAAGCGGCGCGAACCACCGGGTCCGCGCCGCCGTGCTTAAAACACTCGCTTCGTCAGCGCAGTCCGCCGGCGTCCATCGCCTCGGCGATCAACACGTCCTGGGCGGCCAGATAGTCGGCGAAATCTTCACGACCCATATAGTCGATGACAAAGCCGTACCTCGCGGAAACGTCAAGGAACTCCTCTTCCTGGACGGCCTGTCGGAAGACCTCTTCCAGGTAGTCGAGAATTTCCGGGTCGGTTCCCTTGGGTACGCTGATGCTACGGAAGAGTTCGATCACGACGTCATATCCCGCTTCCCGCATGGTCGGGACATCCGGATAGGCGGGCTCGCGGTTAACCGTCGGGAAGGCAAGGATTTTCGCATCCCCCGATTCGACGAAGGGCCCGATTTCCGGAAGGGGAACGCAGACGGCCTGCGTTTCGCCGCCGAGAAGTGCCGGGATACGACGCTCCGCGCCGTTGGGAACGTGGATGACATCGATACCGGACTTGGTTGCAAAGACAACGGCCGTCAGGTGAGTCGCGCTACCGGTACCGGCGTTTCCGATCGCCAGCCCGCCGGGATCGGCCTTTGCGGCAGCGACAAACTCTTCTACCGTGTCCCAGGGGGCATCGGCGCGCACGGCGATGGGAAGCGACGTGTACCCTACGCGTGCCACGTGATCAAAGGCGTCATACGCAAACGGAACGTTTCCGATATTGGTTGCCGTCAGAATCGAGGTCGAACTCCAGCCGATCGTGTACCCGTCGGAGGGCTCGTTATACATCGCCTGGTACATGACCGCACCACCACCGCCGGGGCGGTTTACCGGAACAAAGGATTCGCCAAAAAAGGGTTCCGCGGCGCTCACGATTGCGCGACCGAGCGTATCAGCCGATCCACCGGCGCCGAAGGGAATCATAAACTCCGCCGATTTCTCGGGGTAGGTCGATTCCGCCTGCCCCTCGGCCATAGCGGTTGCCCCAATGGAAACCACCAGAGTCGCCACGAAAAGAACAAACAACGCACGTTTTCTCATACACCTCTCCTTTTTTTCCCGCCCGTCGCGGGGGTTACGTTGTGAGCAGGACGCCCCCCTGCTCCCGGCAAAAGTACCATACGGTTTTTGTCGTCAAGTAATTTCCTCTATACCACCGCGGACCACGCTTCCTTGATCACTCGCTTGGAGTTCGCATTGACCAGGGCCGAGGTCTCTTCCGCCACGTTGGGCCGCACCTCGAGGCTGCAGAAGGGCTTTTTGTCGGGTCCGATCAGCTTCATATCCTTGAGCAACTGGAAGTAGGCGCGCAGGTCTTCCGTGTCCTGGTCGCCTCCGGGTATGCCGAACCGCGGCTGAAGATCACCGTAGACGGGGTGCAGAGGATCCTTGGAGACGCTGTTCCCGAAATGGAAATCGAGGGGGAAATCCTTCACCAGTTCCAGCGCCTCTTTGGGATCCTCCCCGAGCAACGGAAAGTGCGAACCGTCCGAGAGAAGCCCGAAGTTCGGATACGCGGGGCACAGCACCTTCGCCACATCAACTGCGTCCGAGAAGTGGCCGATCAATGACTTTTTGTCGATGTCGCGATCGAAGATCTTGAGCGTGTAGCGCATCTCTCCCAAGGAGTTGCCGTAGTCCATGATCTCCGATAGGGAGTCGATGAATATCCTCTTCTCCTCTTCCCGGTGCTCGTCCCCGGGATCCTTCCCCGACACCAACCGCACCACCTCGGCTCCCAGGTGAAACGCCTCCTGAACCGCGCTTTTGATCGACCCCACCGCCTTGGCGCGTTCTCTGGGATCGCGCGAATTGGGATTCAACTTACCGCCGAACACTTTGGGCTGCGTTGCGTAGGCGACCGCCATGTGCGATACCTCCAGGAGCTTCCTGACGTGGTTTCGCTCGCGTACGTCCTGCACCGTTCCGACTTCGATGGCGGTCCAGAAATCGTCTTCGCACACCTTCCTGATCGCCTCCGCGGTTACGCCGTCGGCACCGCTCCTCGCCTCCGGATAGAGCTTGAACGCCACGATACCGAGCTTGACGTTGTTGTAGATCGACCAACTGTCCATACCTCAACCCTCCTGCGGGTGAATGACGACCTTCATCGCGCCGTCGATCCGTTCCCGGAAGTACGTAAAGGCGGTGTGTACTTCGCTCATGGGGAAGGTGTGGGTGACGATCGGTTTTCCTGTAATCCGGCCCTGCCGCATCAAGGACAGGGCGCGCCCAACGGCGGATCGACCTTCGCCGCGGACGGTGAAGATGTTCACGCCGTTCTTGACGGCGTGGGAAATATCGGCGGTGATCTTGTCCTTGTAGAAGGCGAGGATACAGATCTTCCCGCCCTTCATGACGTACTCGATGCTCTCGTCGAGGGAACTGGTACCGCCGGCGGCGTCGAATACGTTGTAAGCGCCAAGACCGTCGGTGTATTCCATGACCTTTTCGAGCACGTTCTCCTTTTTCACGTTGATGATATGATCCGCGCCGAGTCTCTTCCCAAGTTCGAGCCGTTCCTCGCGGGTGCCGGTGAGGATAACGTTGTCCGCGCCAAGGGCCTTGAGGATGTTTACCGTTGTAAGTCCGATTGGACCGGGGCCCACGACCACACAGCTCTCACCCGCTACGAGGCCTCCGATCATATCGATCCCGTACATCGAGGTTCCGCAGGTGGTGATGATAATCGACTCGTCGAAGGAGATGTTGTCCGGCAGCTTGTAGAGCGTGTTGATGTGATTCACTGCGTACTGGGCAAATCCCCCCTGCGAGGCGAGCCCGTTCGCACGGTGTCCCTTCTTCCGGTTCCCGTAGTTGAGGCAGGCGGTGTAGTTGCCCTTGAGACAGTTCTCGCACCGTCCGCACCCCTTGTGAATCTCCGCGCAGACTCGGTCACCCACCTGGAATTCGTCAACGGTCGCGCCGGTGGCGACAACGACACCGGAGTACTCGTGGCCGATGATGAAATCTCCGAAGGGCGGCATATTCGGCATTCCCTGGGTGATCACTTTCACGTCGGTCCCGCAGATACCGGCCGATTCGACCTTGACGAGGACTTCATCGGGCCCCGGTTCCGGGACGGGCCGGTCTTCGATTCGGTAATCTTCCCAATCGTACAGAACGACGGCCTTCATTGAGTCCGGGATATGCATGGTTCCTCCTTACGTCGCCCCGTTGTCCACGGACGAGTGTGAATGATGTTCGATGAGTTCGTACAACCTATCTACGCAGGCCGCTGCAAACTCCCTGTCGTTGATTTCGAGTTCGAAGG
>JANQHT010000034.1 GCA_028282545.1 Spirochaetales bacterium | reverse complement strand
TTGCTCGTCACGAGTTCGTACGGGAGCGTTCGCCGGAGACATCGTTTCGCCTGCAGGGAACCCTCATGTTGCGCCTGGTCAGATTTGGATTCCCCGCCGGCATGGAGCTCTTTCTGAACGTACTCGCCTTTAACGTCTTTGTTCAGCTCATGCATTCGATGGGTCCCGAGGTCGCCGCGGCGGTGACGATCACCTTTAACTACGACATGGTGGCGTTTATCCCCATGATCGGTCTGGGCATCGCCGTAACGGCCATGGTCGGCCAGCAGATGGGGGCGGGGCGCCCCGACGATGCCGAACGGGCCACGTGGCTCGCGCTCAAGGTGGGCTACACCTACGCCGCGATCATGATGGTCATATTTGTACTTGGCGCCGGACCCCTGGTGCGGGTGTTTTCCGCCGGTTTTGATGAAGGGGACGCAGCGACGTTGCAGCTGGCGCGGTCGATGCTGCGCCTGGCCGCGGTGTACACGCTTGCGGACCTGACGCAGCTCGTCTTCGCCGGGGCTCTCCGCGGAGCCGGCGACACGCGGTGGGTCATGACCGTCTCCGTTGTGCTCCATTGGGTGATGGCGGTCTCTGTGATTCTCATGATCCGGGTGCTCGTCCTGGAACCGCTGGTCATCTGGTTCGCCTTTATCCTCTTTGTACTCCTCCTGGGGATCACGATTTTTCTGCGATTTCGCGGACGAAAATGGCGCGAGATCCGCGTGATTGAAGAGTTGGTTCCGCCGGAGGCGCTCGACCCGGAGATCGGGAACTCAAGCCACTGGATGTAGTAGCTGGATGTAGTAGAATAGGACCATGGTAACAATCGCTCTCATTGTCGTTGCGGCTATCCTGGCCGTCCTGGTAGCCGGTGGGTTGGTCGTGTATGTACGCCTCATAAAACGCTACCGGCGACTTGAAACGGCAGTCACCCTCCTTGCCCAGGGAACGCTGACCGAGCGGACCGAGTGCGGTGGGAGCGACGCCCTTGGACAACTCTGCGCGCGCTACGACGACGGCATCGACAACCTTGTGGGTATTCTCAGGCGTGTCCAGGAGTCGGCGCAGGCGAGCGAGACAACCGCCAACAAGCTGGCCTTGGAGATCCAGAAAACGATCGCCTCCGCCGCGACGATCAGCTCCCAGGCGGGTTCCACTGCCCGGGAAACGGCGCACTTGGCCGACCACGTGGCGGACGGCTCGGCGGCGGTTGAACAGATCCTGGCGACCATCACCAGTCTCACGCAGCGAATCGAAAGCCAGGCATCCGCCGTGGGCGAGACGAGCGCCGCGATTGAAGAGATGTCTGCATCGATCCAGAGCGTCGCGACAATCGCCTCCGATAAACGCGAGTCCACCGACGAACTCGTCGCCCTGACCTCCTCGGGAAATGAGAAGGTTCGCAGGACCGACGAGTTTATCGGTAACGTCCGGTCCATCGTGGACGATGTCCTCGGGGCGATCGGCGTGATCAACAGCATCGCAGCGCAGACCAACCTTCTGGCCATGAATGCGGCCATAGAGGCAGCCCACGCCGGAGACGCCGGCCGTGGGTTTGCGGTCGTTGCTGATGAGATTCGCAAACTGTCGGAATCGACCGCCGGGAACGCCAAGAAGATCTCCCGGACGCTGAAGGAACTGGTGGATCAGATCAAGCAGGCCGGCGAATGGAGCAGCGAAAGCGGTGAAGCCTTCGAACAGATCAATGCGGGCGTACGCACCGTCTCGGACGCCTTCTCCGAGATCACCGAGAGTACGCGGGAGCTGTCACAGGGCGCCCGGGATGTTCTCGGTTCCACCAGTGCCCTGAAGAACCTCTCCGAAGAAATTCGCGGTAGCGCCGGTGAGATGCAGATAGGGGCGCAGGAGATCAACACAACGCTCAACCGGACCACGGAGATTGCCCGCGACGTGGATGGCTCGGTGGGGAAAATCTACGACGCCTCGAAGGATGTGAATGGGGCCGCCGGCCGTATCGCCGATGCCGGTCTCGACAACGCGACGGAGCTGGAACGGCTGGCACAGCACCTTCAGGCGTTTGAGTACGATGAGACCAACGTTTCCGAGGCGCAAACGACGGAACGTAAAATCCGTTACTCGAATCTGATCCTTCGTCACACTGCATGGGTATCGCGGGTTAGGGCGCTGATTGACGGTCGCGACGACGTAGATGCCGCAACGCTCATCGATCACACGACGAGCGACCTGGGGCGCTGGCTCGAGGGAGAAGGGAAAGAGATCATCACCGAGCCCGCGGAGTATGAGAAGCTCTACAACGTGCACCACGACCTGCACGGAAAGGTCCGCGGGATCGCGGAGTGTATCCGCGATGACGGCTGTGAAGACGTGGAACCCCTCTTCGGCGAACTCATCGCGTTTTCGAAACAGGTCGTGGAGATCTTGACCACGCAGGGGAGTGACGAATTCATCGAGTGGACACCGGACCTATCCGTGGAAGTCGAAACGTTCGATCAACAGCACAAGCGTCTCATTGCCTTGATCAACAAGCTCTACCACGCAATGCGGGACGGAAAGGGCGACGAACTGCTCGATCAGACGCTGGATGAACTGCTCGCGTACACGGGGTACCATTTTGGTACCGAGGAACGGGTATTCGAGATGTACAAGTATCCCCAGTGCGAAGCGCACCGGCAGCAGCACGGTGAACTCATCGCCCGGACAACGCAGCTCAAGTCCGATTTCGAGTCCGGGAAACCCGTTTTGACCACGGAAGTGATGAAGTTTCTACAGGATTGGGTCGTGAACCACATCAAACGGTGTGACCGACTCTATACCCCCTACCTGAAGAACAAGCAGATCACCGCGTGAGAGAAACCTGGCAACGGCTGAAGCCTCTCAGTTTCTCCGTCTATGTTCCCATCGTCGCGATTGCCTTCGTTTGGACGTCGATCCTCCCCGTCTTTCCCCGCTATCTCGCCGGACTGGGCGCCGGCGTGGCGGTTACCGGCATGGTCCTCTCCATGAAAGGATTCGGCCAGATTGTGAGCGATGTGCCCGGCGGAATGATCCTGTCGCGGTTCGGACTGCGCCGCGTCTCGCTCTGGGCGTTCTTTTTTGCTATCCTGGCCAATGCTCTCCTGGCGGTGACAACTTCGGTGCGTGTTATCGGTGTGCTCGTGTTCGTGACGGGGTTCTTCACATCCGTTCTCCTGACCGCCTCGATGGCGCAGGTGCGCCTCTCGTTGGAGCCTGGCTTCCGGGGGCGCGCGCTCAGTTTTGCCGGAGGAGCACTCCGACTTGGTGCGTTGTTGGGACCCTTCGCGGGCGGAATTGTTGCCGAATCGCTCGGGGTGACGGTGTTGTTTGCCGTCAATGCCGCGGTTCTCGCGCTCGGACTTGTACTCCGGTACCGCGCCCCCGGGACGAAAGGGCAGGGGCGGCAACAGATCGAAGGTGGCATATTCGGCCAGTTTCGAGTCGTTGCAGAGGGCCTGCGGGGTCGCTGGAAAGCGCTGATTTCAACCGGTTTTGTCGTCCTATCCCTGATGGTTCTGCGGTCCGCCCGCGAATTGATCCTTCCGCTCTGGGGCGGACACCTGGGCCTCTCCCCCAGTCGCATCGGACTCGCCATGAGCGGCGGTGCGGCGTTGGAGCTCTTTGTATTTGTTCCGGCCGGAATCATCTCCGATACGCGGGGCAGGAAAACAGTGGGTACACTCTGCGCCGGTATCTTTGCCGCGGGGCTCTATCTCCTCTTTGTGTCGGGCGGGTTTCCCCTCTTTCTCGTGGCGATCCTTGTCATGGGACTGGGGAATGGGCTTGGTGCGGGCATCAACATGACTACCGGAACCGATCTGACGCCGCGCGGTGCGGTGGCGCCCTTCCTCGGGTTGTGGCGCCTCTACGGCGACATCGGGGTCACCGCCGGCCCACTCATCGTCGGGGCAGTTGCGTCTGTTCTCACCCTGGGCTCCTCCGTTCTTGTCACGGCTTTGCTCGGGACGCTGGGCGCGGCGGTGATGGCCTTTGTCGCTCCGGAAACACTGCACATCGCCCAGATGGACAATCGGCTGGAGGAAGAGTAGAATGGAGATATGGCGCCGTTTGTACGCGGCGTCGCGGCCGGGCGGGCGGGCGCGGCAGTTTGTGCCGTCGCGTATGCCATCCTCCTCTGTCTTGTTGTTGCCGTTCCGACCTCGGGTGCGACACCCTCGTTTGTTGTAGAACTCGGTCCCATCTTCTCATTCCGCGGCGGGGTGTATGTCGAAGGTGACGGGCGGCTCGCCGGTTCGGCGGCCCTTGGCTCTTCACCGGGCCTCACCGTGCTGACGGGGCGGGCGACCGGTTTCTACGCGCTCGAACGGCAGTGGCTGCGGGCAGATTGGTACCTGGAAGCGGGAGTCCCCCTGGTAGTCTTTGATTTCCTCGAGGGACGCTACGTGGACCGCCACGAGTACATTGAGCACCCCTTTTTCGGAATCGCCCCCGGGGCCGGAGTGGCTGCGCTGTGGAGAACGGGGCGTCACCGCCGGATTGGAGTATCACTTTCGGCCGCCTTGTACGTGGAGCGCCAGGCCGGCGCCTGGGGAGCACCGGTGCCCGTGCCGGTGATAACGATCCGCGTGCTGCCAAAAAAAAACCGCCCCGGGACGGGACGGTCGGTCTTACGCTGATCGGGATTAACCCTCGATCAGAATTGCCTCCGCGGGACATTCCGCGGCAGCTTCCCGTACCTGCTCTTCGAGCTCGGCCGGTACGACATCGACGATCGTTTCCGCGAGACCGTCATCGTTCATCTCGTACACGTCGGGAACCATGTTGGTGCACACGGCACAGCTGATGCAGAGATCTGCCTCGACTGACGTCTTCATGTGACACTCCTTGTTAGTCGGGATGGTGTTATTGAAACACCTGCGATTGTCGCCCAACTCCGGCGATTTGTCAAACATGCGGAGCGCGACTCAGCAGTTCGCATGGTGGAAATCACATAGCCGTGGGATGGTTCTCTTCATGGCTGCCTTCGGAAGGGAGAACAAAACGCTTGGCTTCGCTGTGCTGCAGAGACGCGTTGTGTTCTTCCTTCCGGGCGCGCTTGGTGATGTGATCTTTCTATTGGCAATGTGATTTCCACCATGCGAACTACTTCCTGTTCGGCTAGAGACAATTTCGTCGGAGGGCTTGTCGCCCTCCGTCCATACTGAGAAATGCGGAGCGCGACTTGAATAAATATGCACTCCCGTGTAGTTTTCCCGAATGAAAAAGAACCCCCTGGAGCGCCTCGTAGTTCCCGCAGACCTCGACGACGTTCTCAAAAATACCGATGTCATTGTCCCTGAAAGCAGGGAACACCTCCTCTCACTGGTGTGGGGCGAGACGGACTCCGATTTTTGGGAAGTTGCCTACGACATACCCGGACAAGGTCGGTACGTGGAAGCCACCGTGGCGCGCTGCAAGAACGGCGCGGTGGTGAACTACAACGATACGTACATGCGACGACGCGATCCGGAAGCGATGGTCATTGCCGATGACGCGCCGTCAGACAAGACGCGTTTCCGCGAGCGGTTCTCCGGCTCCTTCGACACCATTCGAGCTGAAACGTTTGAATGGCTCAAATTGCAGGAGAAGCTCATCGTCCTGCCGTTTTTTTCCGGCGATAAGCGCCATGGCTATCCGACGCTGCTCGTATCGCCCTACAATGCCGGTTTCTTCGTGGGCGGCCTGGCGGACCTGCAGGGGTTTATCCCCGCTGACGACCTGCCGGCCGATTTCCAGGCGGTATCGGTCATCTACCTGGCGCCGCCCTTCCGTCACACGCACTTCGACGGCAGGCAGGTGGTCATCCACAACCGGCTCCCGGGGATGCACGAGCTCTTTTCGTACAACCTGTACCCGGGACCCAGCGCCAAGAAGGGGGTCTACGGAATCCTTCTTACCGCCGGTGAGCGCGAAGGCTGGGTCACGCTCCATAGCTCATGCGTCCGCCTCGTCACTCCCTACGACAACGAGTTCGTGATCATGCACGAGGGCGCCAGCGGAGGCGGCAAGAGTGAAATGACCGAGGCGATTCACCGGGAAGAGGACGGCCGTATCCTGGTGGCGGAGAGTACCGTTACAAAGGAAGACTTTTACCTGGACATGCTGGATATGTGTGAGCTCCATCCTGTGACGGACGACATGGCGCTGGCCCCTCCGAACCTCCAGGTGAGTACTACCGGTCGCCTGGTGATCGAAGATGCTGAGGCGGGATGGTTCCTGCGCGTTGACCATCTCAAGGAGTACGGGACAGATCCGCACCTGGAACGGATCGTCATCAATCCGCCGGAACCACTCATTTTTCTGAATATTGATGCAAAACCGGGCTCAACGGCGCTCCCCTGGGAGCACATAATCGACGACAACGGCAAGCCGTGCCCCAATCCGCGAGTTATCATGCCGCGCCACTTCGTTCCCGGTGTCGTGGAGGAACCTGTCGCCGTGGATGTGCGGAGTTTCGGTGTCCGGACGCCTCCGTGCACCAAGGAGAATCCGAACTACGGCATTATCGGGATGCTGCATATCCTGCCGCCGGCCCTGGCGTGGCTGTGGCGGCTCGTGGCACCCCGGGGCCACTCGAACCCCAGCATCGTGACAAGCGAAGGCCTCACGAGCGAAGGCGTTGGTTCCTACTGGCCCTTTGCAACGGGAAGAATGGTGGAGCACGCAAACCTGCTTCTCCGACAGATCCAGCAGACACCGGGTACCCGGTACGTCCTGATACCGAACCAGCATATCGGGGCGTACACGGTGAGCTTCAAGCCGGAGTGGATCGCACGGGAGTACATCGCGCGCCGCGGTAGTGTGAAATTCCGCTCCGGACGCCTCGAAGAGTCGCGGTGCTCCCTGTTGGGATGGCATCCCAAGGAGATCAAGGTCAATGGGCAGCCGATCCCGCACGGCTTGCTCGCGGTCCATGACCAGCTCGAAGTCGGCGTCGAGGGGTACGACGCAGGCGCATCTATACTCACGGAATTCTTCAAGGGTGAGCTCGCGCAGTACAACACGTATGCGCTCGATCCCTTGGGCCGGACGATCATCGAACTGTGCATAAAGGACGCGCCGCTGTCGGAGTACGATCGGGTGCTTCCGCACTGAGGTTGGCCGCGCTTTCGTCTCGCCCGGCGGGTGTGGCCCCCGGCGGCATGCCGCGTCAAGATTTCGCTATGCGCCGGCGGCGTGCCGCACCAGGACTTTGCCACGCGGCGACGACGTTCAGCGCCACAATCTCCTATGTGCCGGCGTCACGCTACGTCGGGATTCCGCTAAGCTCAGGCGGCGACGCTCCGCTACCCCGACCCCGGCAGTGAATCGAGCGGGCTGATGACGCCGCGGCGGTTCTTCTGCGCCACGTGCGTGTAGATCATCGTTGTCTGCACGTTGTTGTGTCCGAGCAGCTCCTGCACCGTCCGGATGTCATACCCGTTTTCGACGAGATGCGTCGCGAAGCTATGGCGGAGGGTGTGTACCGATGCGCGCTTCTCGATACCGGCCCGGAGCACCGCTGAGCGTACGCGTTTCTGCACCGACGACGGGTACAAATGGTGGCGGGCCGCTCTCCCCGTTGACGGATCGATGCTGAATCGTTGAGCGGGGAAAACCCAATACCAGGACCATTCATATTGCGCAGTTGGGTACTTCCGTGCGAGGGCCATCGGGAGCGACACTCCGGGCTCGCCTGCTCGGCGGTCGTCATCGAAACGAACTCGAACGGCACTGAGATGGCGACGGAACTCATCGTGAAGCGCTATCGGGAAAAGCGTTACTCGATCCTTGTCGCCCTTCCCGGATCGGACGGTGAGGACTGCGTCTTCGAAGTCGAGGTCCTGGATTCGGAGTGACAGGCACTCGTTCAGTCGCAGCCCCGACGCATAGATGAGCCGTGCTATCGTTCGGTACACGCCGCCAAGGGACTCAAAGAGCGCGGCTGTTTCCGATCGCGACAGTACGACGGGAAGCCGTTTTGGCTTGTGTGCACGAACCGCCGGAGCGACACTCTCAATGTTGCGACCGAGGGCGTGCCGAAAGAAGAAAACGAGCGCGTTGAACGCCTGCTGCTGCGTTGACGACGCCACCGTGCGTTCCACGGCGAGATGACTCAAGTAACGTTGGACTGTGGCCGCATCAAGCTCATCGGGATTGCGGGCGCCTGCGAAAACGAGGAACCGGCGTACCCACGCCAGGTACGTCTTTTCCGTGGCGAGCGACTTGTGCTGTAGCCGAAGCAGGCGGCGGACTCGATTCAACAGGATCGAGTGGAACTCGGTGCGCAACCGCCGTTCCGATTCCGGCGTTCGGCGGCGATCTTTCATCGAGAGCGTTCGATCGTACCAATACAAGAAGAGGCGAATCGCCTCGATCGCGCGGTCTGCTTCCTCGCGATTGCGTTCACGACGGATACCTTGTTCGAAACGCACGATCGATTCGGAGCGGTCGCCACCGGTACCATGGGCTTCGACAAACTGCGCGGCATAGGCTATGTACCCCGAAACGCTCGCGGCGCTGACACCGTGTTTCTCGAGAAATGCGCCAAACCGCCGCCGGTTCTCGTCCCTTCGATCCGAGGTCGTTTCGTTAGCCATACCGTCCCACTCGATATCAATAGGGCGGAAAGGCATATCCCGCTTCGCCGCCGCATATCAACACCGGTACGTCGACTATGTAGCCACGCGACTGCCTATGAGTGAGAGGAGGAGTATATGGGGAAAACCGGGGAGAGAAGATGTTATACCGACCAATGAGCGGAAGCGCCCGTTCGTGAGGGAGCAGTTCCGGAAGCACGAGGGCAGGTCGGTGCGTATCAGATTATGTGAGCACCGTACTGCGCGACCTTCTTGTCGCGTGCGATCCTCAGGCGTTGGGACTCGACTTCACCAAGCGGAGGATACTCGACACTATCGCGGCGTGCCGGACTGAAGCGCTCGGAGGACGAATCCTCCGGTGTCCTCACTGCGGAGCGCAGGTTGTTCTGTACCATCGGTGCAATCAGCGCGGGTGTCCGGAGTGCGCCCGGGCGGTACGACAGAATTGGCGTCATCGAATGAACGAGCGACTGCTGCACACGGACCATTACCATGTGGTGTTCTCGGGACCGGCGGCGCTGACCGAGGCATGGCGGCGGGAACCGCACGAAGTGATCGACAGTCTGTTTGCGGCGGTGAGGAAGACGATGAGGACGGAGTCGAAACGGTGCGGACTTCGGTTCGGGTACGTTGCTCAGTTTCACTCACATGGAGAAGGGTTGTGCTACAAGCCACATCTGCACTGTCTGATCACCGCCGGCGGAATGGACGGAGCGGGACGGTGGCAGAGCGGCCACCGGCTGAACGAACAGACACTCCGGGTCGACTTTGTACGGCGCATCCTGGAGGAGACGGGCAAGCGACTGTCACCGCGGGTGGCATGTGAGGTGCACAAGGGCAAAGGGGAATGGAGTGTGTACGGTACGCTTCACCGGCATTCCCCTGAGGCGCTGGTGGGGTACTTTGCCCGGTCCTTGCACGGAGTGGTGTGTGGGAGTGAAGAAGGAGTGACGGGAACGGATGAGGAGGTCACCATCGACGGGCGGAATGGGAGTCGTCGAGGAGTGAGGACCCTATCTCGCGCTGAGTTTCTGAGGCGGTACCTGGCGCATATACCGCCGTGGAAAGCGGTGACGGTGAGGCACTACGGGTTGTATGCGACGCGGTCGGTGGCGGTGCTGGAGTCTGCGCGAGCACAGATCGCCGCCGGTGGTGACGGTTCCGGGAGCGAAGAGGGGGAATGGGACGGAGAGGAGGTGTGTCCTGACTGCACCACGCCGATGTCGGTGGCATATACGTTTCAACCGTATGAGGTTCCGGCGCTGTTAACACGAATGAAACGAGTGCGTGGATCACCGGTTGGGCATGGGGAGTGCATCAGAATCGAGGAGATCACGGCGTGAGACGGGGGAGAGGCTCCCGGTGTATCCGTGTACGGAGCGCTATCCGTCTTTTTGTAGGCGTGGCTTTTCGATTGGCTCCGTTCGACCACGGTTTCCTGTTTTCGTTGCGATCGTCTGCTTCGATGGGTGTGTCGTTCCGGCAATTCATGTGTGTGGGGAACGATTGCTATGCTACTAGGAGAGGCGTCGATAGCCATGGCGGTATAACAATCGCATTGAGCAGACAGTTGCTTTGTCACGGCGATCGCACGAAGACGGGGTAGGACCTGGCCAGAACGGGGAGA
>JANQHT010000002.1 GCA_028282545.1 Spirochaetales bacterium | reverse complement strand
GTTCTTCCGACGGATCGCCTCCGACACAGCCTCCTGGAATATACGCGAAAGATTGAAGGCGGCTCGCCAGCGGTTGATCTCCCGGTAGAGGTTATCCGGGACCGTGAGAGTGATCTTGTGTGCCATGCGTTCGCCTCCCCGACACGTAGTGCGAAATCGATACGTGTCATTATACACGATACGTGTACCGCCGTCCTCCGTTCATACCGGAATCGCTGTATGATATAATCTGCGTACTCAAACACGCACAGGGAATCTGAATTCGGGGTTGCATTTGCCGATGAGTCGGCCTATCATACGGAGAGGAGAAGATCAGAATGTCAGACAATTCAAACGCGAAAACGGAAGCGCAGACCTATATTAGTGGGTTGGTGAACCGCGCGCGGGCAGCACAGCAGAAGATCGAGTTCGCGTCGCAGAAAGAGGTCGATGACCTGGCAACGCGCATCGCCTGGGCGTGCGTTCAGCCCGACTTCGCACAGCGGGCAGCAGAGAGCCTGGTGGCGGAATCGGGCATGGGTATCGTGAAGCACAAGGTCGGCAAGATCATGGTGAAGGTCAAAGGCACCCTTCGGGATATGAAGGGCAAACCCTCGGTCGGCATCGTGGAGGATGACAAGGCGAAGGGCCTTTTCAAGGTCGCCAAGCCCATGGGGGTCATCGGGGCGATCATGCCCGTCACCAACGGTGAAGCGACTCCGGTGGTAAAGGCGATCTCGGCGATCAAAACGCGGAACGCAGTCATCATGGCGCCCCACCCTAAGGCGCTCAAGACCAACACGATGGTGGTGGATCGCATGCGGGCGGTCCTCAAGAAACAGGGGTATCCGGAAGACCTCGTCATCGCAGTGGAAAACGTCAGCGTCGAGGGCAGCAAGGAACTCATGAAGCAGGCGGATCTGGTGCTCGCCACCGGTGGGGCCGTTATGGTCAAGGCCGCCTACTCGAGCGGCACCCCGAGCCAGGGTGTCGGCGCCGGAAACGCCGTCTCCGTTGTGGACGAAACGGCGGATCTTGCGGACGTTGCAGACAAGATCATGCGCTCCAAGACCTTTGATCACGCTACAAGCTGCTCCACGGAGAACTCGGTCCTCATTCACGATTCGAAGTACGACGCGTTGATCAAGGAACTCGAGGCGGTGGGCGGCTATCTCTGTTCCGCGGAGGAGAAAGAGAAGCTTCAGAAGACGATGTGGAACCCGGAAACGGGCGCACTCAGCCGCTACATCGTCGCCCAATCGGCGGCAAAGATCGCCGAGCTGGCGGACATCGATCTGCCCGAGGGCAAGACCTTTATGATGGTCGAAGAGACGGGTATCGGCAAAGGGTATCCCTTCTCCGCGGAGAAGCTGAGTGTCACCACGACGCTCTACAGGTGGAAAGAGTTCTCTGAAGCCGTGGACATGGTGAATCGGATCACCACCTTTTCCGGTCCCGGACACTCCTGCGGAATCCACACTACCAACGACGAGCGGGTCAGAGAACTCGCCATCGCGGTGAAGGTCTCCCGCGTCATGGTCCGGCAGCCGCAGTGCCTCGCCAACAGCGGCGCCTGGACCAACAGCATGCCCATGTCGATGACCCTCGGCTGCGGAAGCTGGGGCGGCAACGCCGCTTCGTCCAACGTGACCTGGGAACACATGCTCAACTACACGTGGGTCTCGTATCCGATACCGTCCACGGAACCCACCGACGACGAACTCTTCGGCGATATAATGAAGGAGCAGCCCTGGTAGGGGCGGTTTCAAGGCCGGTCCGGCACTACGCGACGGACTATCTGCCGCGCCGGTCATTTTGAACGCGGCGGCTGTACGGCTACTCCGCGCAAACAAGGGCGCCCTAAACGGGCGCCTTTTTTGTGACAGCCTTCCGGTGTGTCTATTCCAGCCCTTTGAACAGGATCGCCGCCAGGAACCCGAAGAGCGTCGAGAGACCCGTCACCGATCCGCCCTTGCTGTACGCCTCGGGGAGCATCGTTTCGGCGATCATCGTGAGCATGGCGCCGGCGGCAATCCCCTGGATGACCGCGAAGAGCTTTTCTGAAGCGCCCGCGAAGAAGACGTTCCCCGCCATCGCCCCCAGGCCGGTAATCACAAAGAGCGATGTCCACATCAGCATGATCCGAACGAAGCTGGTGCCGGCGGACCGCATGGACGCGGAACTCGAGAGTGACTCCGGGTAGTTGGAGAGGAAGAGACCCGCCACCAGGGAGAGGCTGACACCGCCGTGCAGCAGGCTCGCGCCGATTACGATCGACTCCGGGATGCCGTCCAGGAGGATTCCCAGCCAGATCGCAAAGGGCGCCCCGCCGTGCTCGGAGGCCGCTTCCCGCAGATCTGCACCGGTCGGATTGAGCGATTCCTCGTCAAAATTGCGACGGACGCCGGCGTACCACTTCCCGGCGACCTCGCCGGCAACCACCGCCTCGTTTTCGAGATTGGATATCCGTTCCTCGGTAAGGGCCGCCACCGCCCGCGCAAGATGGGGAGAGGTTGCGAAGAGCCGGTCAAAGTCCTCTTTGTAAAGGAGCCAGAGGCGGGCGTCCGTGGCTGCCACCGCGGTTGCGCTTCTGGGCGCCCCGGTGACAAGGGCCATCTCGCCGAAAATCTCGCCGTTGCCCAGGGTGGCGATCCGTTTTCCGGTCACAAAGTCCACGATGTCTACCGAGCCGGAGTCGACGATAAAGAGCATGTCGCCCGGTTCTCCCTGCCGGATGATCGTGGTTCCCGCCGAGTAGACGCGATCGTCGATGCAGGGAACGAGTTCGGCGATCTCTTCCGGGGGCAGGCTGGTGAAAAAGGGAATAGCGGACATCTGCCTGAAGAGCTGTTGTCGTTCCTTCGCCATTGACCGGCGCAGGTAGCGCCGCGCCGTTGCTTCCTTGCGCAGGAATCCACCCTTGCTGTTGACGGCCTGATTCAAAGCGAAAAAGAGCAGACCGCCAACGATTGCACCCGCGGCGGTGTAACCAAAGACGCCGTGATCCAGGGACTCGGCAACGAGGTCGATAGTCAGCGCCGAAAGAAGCGCCCCCGCCCCAAAGGCCATAAACACCGCGAGCACGCGATCGCGAGGTATCCAGGCGCGCGCCGTCAGTGCACCGAGCGGGAGCGATACGGCGCTGACGAGACCAAAGAACAGCGCGAGCCAGGCGGAACGCATGTATGTAGTATACGGTACGGGCCACCCGGCGTGGACGGCCCCCGCATTTCACATTGCGGTTAGGAGATAACGTGTATACCGTAGGCGGCAAACCGATCGTCTGCCGTAGCTACCGGCGCGAACTGCCGTTTTGCAGTCGCAATGATAAACCGATCAGCCGGATCGCGATGGATCGGCGGCAGCAGTGCCGCATCCAGGGCAACAACGTCGTCAAGGGCGAGCACGTCCAGGTTATGGTGGGCGATTACCTGTTTCCACCACTCGGCTGCTGGAATTGGCAGGTGAAGCTTACCGGTCCGGTATTTCCGGGCAATCTCAAAGGCGCTGACGGCCGATACCGAAACAACCGCCTCGGCGTCGATGCGGTTCCGCGCGTTCACCGACAACCGATCGCTTCCCTGGACCAGCCATAGCAACGCGCAGGTGTCGAGAATGATCACTCGATCTCGCCCCACTCGTCGCCGCTCAACTCCTCCACGGGATCATAGGCAATTTCGATCTGCGACAGGACGGAGTCCACCGTCGTCCGAACCGGTGCCTTGAACGGGCGTAGTTCAGCGACCGGTTCTCCGCTCCGACTGATCAAGTACGTCTCGCCCGATTCGATTTCCTTCAGTATGCGGGACAGGTGTGTTTTGGCCTCGTGGACATTGACCGTTTTCACGTACTTAGTTTAATAGACTAAGTCTATTGGGTCAATGTTGTGTATGCCCGGAGACACGGAGTCAAAAAAAAGGCCGCGCCGTCTCTCTGGAGGGCGCGGCCCGTTTGCGAGCGTTCGCCGGGGACGGCGCGAAAGGCGCGCCGCCGCCCGGTGTGGACGGCCCGCGTGAGGCTACCGCTTCGCCACGTGGGCGATCGTCTTCTCCGTCGCAAGAAGCTGGGCCCGAATCGTCTTGTCCAGGTGCTCGATGGGCGTGTCCTCCTCCTTGCAGTGAGAGAGACCGTTTGACGAGTAGGCAAAAAGCATCGCCGTGGGCATGTGTGGAACCATCTCGGCACTGTCATGGAGTGGCCCCGAGGGGAGCTTGGGCGCGTCGCCGGTCACTTCGCGAACCGCCTCCTCGCAGATCGCGATCAGGTCCGGATCAAAGGGGCGCGGTGGGATGGTCCAGAGCTTTGTCCATTCCACCGTGACGTCGTTGTGCTTCGCCGCCTTCGCCGCGGCGTCCCGCGCCTCGGAGATCATGGCGGCAAGCACATCCGCGTGGAGCGCCCGTTGGTCGATCGAGATTTCGCACACCCCGGGAACGGCGGTGACGATGTGCGGTTCCACGTCCACCACGCCGCACGTGCAGACGACGTTGGCCCCCGGTTTCAAGTGGCGCAGGCCGATCTCGCGTACCTCCAGGGCAAACTGCGCTGCCGCCAGGAAGGCGTCGCGACGCATCGGGATGGGGGTGGAACCGGAGTGCGCCGCCTGACCGGTGAATCGCAAGAGGTGGCGTTCCACGCCGAACGTTCCCAGGACGACGCCGGTGGGTTTGTTCATGGACTCCAGGACGGGACCCTGCTCGATATGGAGTTCCAGGTACGCCCCGGCGTTGATCTCTTTGAGTTCTCCGTGGGCGTTAAGCATCGAGTCGATGTCCACGCCGTTTTCCTTGAGCGCCTCCGCCAGGACGACGCCGTCGCGGTCGGTGAAGTTGCGCACCTCGTTCACGTCCAGCGTACCGCCTGCGGCGGATGAACCCAGGAGACTGCGGCCAAAGCGCGCGCCCTCCTCGTCCGCCCAGTCCACGAGGGTGAGCGTCACCGGTTTCTCTTCCTGTGCGGCGTATCGCCGGAGCGCTTCTAGGGAGGATAGCGTACCCAGGCAGCCGTCAAGCCACCCGCCGTTGGGAACGGAATCGAGGTGCCCCGCCACGATCACCGTCCTGTCGCTGTCGCCGGGAATCGTCACCCAGAGGTTACCTGCGGAGTCCTTCCGGACGTCGAGACCGAGTTCGTTTTTCACCTTGTCGGTGAACCACTCCCGTGCCTTTCGAAAGAGCGGCCCCCAGGCGACGCGCTGCGCTCCCCCTTCGTCGGACGTCAGTTCGGCCAGTTCGCGCAGTTCCGCGATGACGCGTTCCGCGCTGTCGGCCAGTGATTGATCGTTTGTACTCATGGCATCGAGGCTACCGTGGGTTCATGGGAAAGTCAAACCGGAACCCGCGGTGTTTCCACTTCCGAGGCGCACCGTTCGTCCACAATGACTCGATCTACCACGCCGGATTTCAACGCGGCCCGGAGGGCGGGCGCCTTGGCACTCCCTTCCGCCACGACGATGACGTGTTCGATCCGTTCCAGATCGCGGAACGGCAATCCAACGAGCCGGTCGGTGATTGGATTCTCGATCGTATTCCCGCGAGCGTCGAGGATCGCAAAGTTGGACGCGCAGGCGCCGCCGGCGTCGCGAAGTTCCTGGAGTTCCGCCGCGGAGAGGATGCCGCTCCGGTACATCGACGTGGATTCGCTGAGTCCTGAAACGCTCAGGATCGCTACCGACAACGTTGCCCACAACGCCTGGACCGTCCGATAGTGGCTGTCCTCGACCATGGCGTCGCGGATCGCGCGGTTGTCGACCAGCGCCGGCAGATTCAGCAGGTACTGCCGTGCGGAGAGACCGTCGGCAAAGGAGCGCGCTATCGAGTTCGGATAAATTCCCGTCTCGATGTCTCCCATCGTTCCGATGATTGGTACCACCCGGACACCAGGCGCGCGCACCGGCCCCAGGTGTTCGCCGATCGCTTTCAACGTCTCTCCCCAACTGACGCCCACCACGGAACCGTCGCGCAACAATCGCTGGAGCATCTCCGTCAGCGCCACCGCCAGCGCCGCGAAGGTCGTCTGCGAATCCTCGAAGCCGCGGACGATCATGCACTCCGCGAGATTCCATTCTCGCTCCAGGTGTAACTCGAGTTCGCCGAAGTGGCCGGCATCGTCGTTGATCCTGAACTCGACGATCTTCTCGTCCTTTGCCTTTGCGATCGCCCGGGATACCGTGGCGATGCTGATGCCGAACCTGCGCGCTATCGCCGCCTGGCTTTCGCCCTCCAGGAAGTAGAGGCGCGCGATCTTCGCAAGATGAGACCTTTGCCCCGGTTCAAGGCTTGACATCCCTGACGCCTCCAACTACCATTTACTCAGGAATATTTTACAATACTTGCAAATATTTGCATATCCACGACGGATTGGCAAGAGGGAGTATGGCGAAAACACGGAAACCGTCGGCGCAGCTTTCCCGGGAGAAGTTGGCTGATATGTACACGAAGATGATGCAGACCCGGAGGTTTGAAGAGAAGGTTGCCTATTTCTTCTCCCGTGGAATGGTCCACGGCACGACGCACCTCTGCATCGGCCAGGAGGCGTCGGCCATCGGCGCCGTTGGTGCGCTCGGCGACGACGACTGGATGGCGAGTACTCATCGCGGTCACGGCCATTCGATCGCGAAGGGTCTTGATATCAACCGAATGATGGCGGAACTCCTGGGCAAGTCCACCGGCTACTGCAAGGGCAAGGGCGGTTCCATGCACATCTCCGATCTCTCCAGCGGGCATCTCGGTGCAAACGGGATCGTCGGCGGCGGAATTCCGATCGCCACGGGAGCCGCCATTTCGGTGATGCAGCTCGGGGAGGATCGTATCGTTCTCTGTTTCTTTGGTGACGGTGCGATCAACGAGGGTACCTTCCACGAATCGCTCAACCTCGCTTCGGCGTGGCACCTTCCCATCATCTACATCTGCGAGAACAACCAGTACGGGATGTCCATGAGCACCGCGCGAGCCACCAATGTGGAGGATCTTTCGGTTCGCGCGAGTTCGTACGGCATCCCCGGCGTTCGTGTCGACGGGAACGACGTCTTTGCGGTGTACGACACCGTCTCGGCGGCGCGGGATCACGTTCGCAAGAACGGTCCCTACTTCATCGTGTCCGAGACGTACCGTCACATGGGCCATTCCAAGAGCGACGCCAACCGGTATCGGACCAAGGATGAGATCGCCGAGTGGAAGAAGCGTGATCCGATCCCGAGGATGCGCGCCTACCTGGAGGGGGCCGGGGGATTTGCCCCGGAAGAGGTCGATGCGATGGAGAAACGCGCGTCGGATGACATCGAAGCGGCCGTCAGCTTTGCCCAGTCGAGTCCGGACCCGGAACTCACGGACCTTCCGACCGACGTGTACGCCGATTGAGGAATAACGACATGAGCCAACGAGAGATAACGTACGCAGAAGCGATTCGGGAAGCGATGAGCGAAGAGATGCGGCGCGACCCGGCCGTCTTCTTTATGGGTGAAGATATCGGCGTATACGGCGGCGCCTTCGGCGTCTCGGTGGGAATGATCGACGAGTTTGGTCCCGACCGCGTTCGGGACACCCCGATCAGCGAGGCCGTCATCGTAGGCGCCGCGGCCGGCGCGGCAGCCACCGGTACGCGACCGATCGCCGAGATTCAGTTCAGCGATTTCCTGGGAATCGGTATCGACCAGCTCGCCAACCAGGCGGCGAAGATGCGCTACATGTTCGGCGGAAACGCGTCGGTTCCGATGGTGATCCGGGCGCCGGCCGGGTCCGGAACGGGGGCCGCTGCGCAACACTCCCAGAGCCAGGAGGCGTGGTACTGCCACATCCCCGGCATCAAGGTAGTGACGCCGTCGACGCCCTACGACGCGAAGGGGCTACTCGTATCCGCGATCCGCGACAACAATCCGGTGGTCTTTCTCGAGCAGAAGCTGCTGTACCGGCAAAGCGGACCCGTTCCGGAGGGCGACTACACCGTGCCGCTCTGCGTAAGCGAGACAAAGCGCCCCGGCCGCGACATGACCGTCATCACCTGGGGGCGGATGGTATCCATGGTATTGGAAGTTGCCCAGAAGCTCTCTTCCGAACGGGGGATGGAGATCGAGGTGATAGACCCGCGCACGCTGATGCCCTTGGACGCGGGTCCCATCATCGCTTCGGTAAAACGGACGGGCCGGGCGATGATCGTACACGAGGCGGTCCGCACCGCGGGCTACGGCGGTGAGATCGCCGCGACGATCGCCGACTCGGAGGCGTTTTTCTATCTGGACGCACCGATTCGCAGGGTTGCCGGTCTCGACGTCCCGATCCCCTACAACCCGCACCTGGAGCGGAACGCCGTTCCCACGGCCGAATCGATCGAATCGAATATCCTCGAGCTGCTGGAGTAGGCACACCGATGGCAACTGAGATCATCATGCCCAAGGCGGGTATGGCAATGGAGTACGGAACGATTACGCAGTGGCTCAAGCAACCCGGTGACTACGTCGAGGCGGGTGAACCGTTGCTGGAGATCGAAACGGACAAAGTTTCGATGGAAGTGGAGGCGGAAACATCGGGTTACGTACTCGGGATCCTGTACGACTCCGGCGACGAAGTTGCCGTTACCGAGGTGATCGGCTACATCGGTGAAGAGGGCGAGCCGATGCCGTCGGGCGAGCCGATGCCGTCGGGCGCGCCGTCGCCCGCTGTCGCCCCATCCACGGCCGCGGCGCCCACCACCGCCGTACTCGTCCCCTCCGACGGACGGGACGCTTCCGGAGCGGGGGGCGCACCCGGAGCCGGCGGAGCACCCGGTTCGGTGGAACCGGCCGGTTCGCCGTTAGGCGTATCGCCGGACTCGCCGGCGGGCCCATCTTCACGTCCGGCCGGCACCGCCGCGGAGGGACCCCGCAGCGATGGAAAAACGCCGGCTACCCCGGCGGCACGGCGCGCCGCTGCTGCGGCCGGGATCGATCTGCCCGACATCGAGGCGACCGGGCGGTGGGGCGAAGTACGTTTGCGCGACGTCGAAAACGCGGCGACCGCCGGCGCGAAGCGGGTCTCTCCGGTGGCGCGCCGCTTGGCGCAGATTCACGACGTGCAACCTGACAGCGTGGTTGGCACCGGGCCCGGCGGCCGCGTGGTCAAGCGAGACGTACTGGGCCACATCTCGGCGGATGCCGAGACGGCCGTGCCGCTCACACCCATGCGGAAGCGTATTGCCGAGCGGATGAGTAAAAGCCACACCACCATACCGTCGGTTACCCTGGAACGGGAGACCGACGTCTCGGCTCTGTTCGAGCTTCGGGCAGAGTTGGCCCACGAGACGGGTACGTCCCTCTCGCTGACGACCTTCTTCCTCCGGGCAACCGCGCTCGCGCTTACGGGCGCACCGCGTATGCGATCGAGAATCGAAGGGAACCAACTAATAGAACGCCGCAATATCGATGTAGGCGTGGCGGTGGCGCTCGAGGACGGGCTCATCGTGCCGGTCGTTCGCGACGCCCAGACGGGCACAATGGGCCAGTTGGACGGTCGCTTGAAGTCCCTCGTGGAGCGAGCGCGTGCCGGCCGGCTTGAAACCGACGAGGTTCAAAACGCGGTGTTTTCGATCACCAATCTCGGTATGTTCGGCATTACCGCGTTTACGCCGCTCATCAATCCGCCGGAAGCGGGAATTCTCGGTATCACCGCCGCGCGGGAGCGTCTGACGCTGGACGACGGTGCGGTTGTTGCGCGCCGCGTCCTGACGCTGTGCCTCACGATCGACCACCGCATCGTGGACGGTGCGGACGGTGCACGCTTTCTGTCGGACATCGCCGGTCACATCGAGCGACCCCTCTGTTTGCTCGTGTAGGTGCCGAACGGGAGTTCCCAGGGGCACCCAGGGGCCGTCGTTATCGGTCAATAACTGAAAAAAAATTGCAAAAAAACGTCAGGAAATTGAAGTTTTTCTTGACATCTGGTCGATCGCGTTTACGATGGAATGAGGAGGAACGCGTATGGCACAAATCCAAACGATCGTCCAGTTTTTTCTGGACCTGGGAGCATCGGTTTTTCTCCCTGTCGTCATCTTTGTTCTTGCATTGGCCTTTGGTGCAAAACCGGGGAAATCGATCCGTGCCGGATTAATGGTGGGTGTCGGTTTCGTCGGAATCGGCCTCATAATCGGTCTCTTGATGGGCAATCTTGGCCCGGCCGCGCAGGCAATGGTCGAACGCTTTGGCATTGAGCTTTCGATCATCGATGTTGGTTGGCCGGCTTCGGCGGCGATCGCCTTTGGTTCGGACCTTGCGGCCCTCGTGATTCCTGCCGGGATCATTCTCAACCTGATTCTGCTCTTTACCCGCGTGACAAAGACGATCAACATCGATATCTGGAACTTCTGGCACTTCGCCTTCGCCGGCGCTCTCGTGCAGGCGGTTACAGGGAACATCTGGTACGGTCTTGTCTCCGCGATGCTCTTCGCGGCGATCGTTCTCTTTTTCGCCGACTGGACCGCACCGGCGGTGCAGAAGCTCCTGGGTCTTCCCGGGGTTTCGCTGCCCCACGGAACCTCCGTCTCTTTTGTTCCCTTCGCCGTTGTCGTCAACAAGATCATCGACGCGGTACCGGGTTTGAACAAGATCGAAGCAGATCCTGAAGACATCAAGAAGCGGTTCGGTGTATTCGGCGAACCGGTCGTACTGGGCGTTGTCATCGGCCTCATCATCGCGGCCATCGGCTACGCGGGAAGCGGACCGTTCTCGTCGTGGTTCCCCAAGATCCTGCAAGTTGCCGTTTCGATGGGGGCGGTCATGGTCCTCATGCCGCGTATGGTTGCGCTCCTGATGGAAGGTTTGATTCCGTTGTCGGAGGCTGCGCGGGAGTTCCTCCAGAAACGCGCCAAAGGCCGTGACATCTACTTGGGGCTCGATTCGGCGATCGCCATCGGGCATCCGACCGCTATCGCGACCTCCCTGATCATGGTACCGATCGTGCTGATCCTCGCCATCATTCTGCCGGGGAACAGGGTCCTCCCCTTCGGTGACCTTGCGACGCTTCCCTTCATCGTGTGTATGATGGTTCCCGTGGTGCGCGGTAACGTTGTTCGCGCCACGATCACCAGTACGATCGTCATGGTTCCGACCATCTACATCATGAACGCTCTGGCTGAAGCGCAAACGATCGTCGCCACCTCTGCCGGGTTTACCTTTCCTGAAGGGGCAAGCACCATCACCAGCATGGTCGACGGCGGCAATTTCATCGCGGGCCTCTTTGTCTGGGCCTCTAACAACTTCTGGCTCGGGAACGCGATTATTCTCGCGGCGCTGGTCATTGTGTGGGCGCTCTACAAGCGGAACCCGGTAGCGTGGGAACGCGTTGCGGGAAACAACGTGGAAGAGCGCGCCTAGGCGTCACATCCGGCACCGTCGGCGCTCTTCGCCGGCGGTGTTCACCGGTAGCCAACACCACTTCACATCGCAGACGCCCTCTCGACGACGCGGCGCAATAGGAGCAACACGGTGGAAAGCAGTCAGTTGAGATTTCGAGATTTAATTTCGGAAGAGCTCATCTTCATCGACGTACAGGCGAACGATCGAACGGAGGCGCTGAAAACGATGGCCCAGCGCCTCGTCGACCGCGGGTACTGCAAGCCGTCGTTTGTCGCCGGAATCCTCGACCGCGAGACGCTTCATCCGTCGGCGCTTCCCATGCCCGGCCACAAGATCGCGATTCCGCACACGGACGCCGAACACGTCGAGAGATCGGCAATCCTCTTCGCGCGACTCGCGTCGCCCGTTGCGTTTCGGTCCATGGGTGATCCCGATCAGACGCTCGAAGTTGCCATGATCTCGATGTTTGCGCTCAAGGAAAAAAAACGAATCGGAGACCTGCTCGAAACGCTGATCACGGTGTACCAAGACGAGGCGGTGCTGGACCAGATCTACAACGCCTCTGACGCCCGGGGCATCTTCGAGATATTGCGATCCCGAGTGGAACGCCTGGAGGTGGGTTAGGGATATGCTTGAACTGCGTGGAGCCACCGCCTCGCCGGGGTTTTCCGACGGTACCGCCGTTGTTTACACGAGACCCGATCTCTCGTTTTCCAAGCGCACCGTGTCAGATGTGGCTGCGGAACACCAACGCCTCGCGGACGCCATCGATGCCGCGATCGACCAGCTCCGTACGATCAAGGAACGGACGCTGGAGGAGATGGGGGAGGAACTGGCCCACATCTTCCGATCGCAGCAAACCATCTTTGAAGACGAGTCGATCCTGGGTGAGATCAATGCGCATATCGACGAGCACAGTGTGTGCGCCGAAGAGGCGGCGTCGGCTGTTTTCGAAACGTACGTGGCGATGTTCGAAGACCTTGGGGACGACGACTACAACAAGGCGCGCGCTGCCGATCTGCAGGACGTGCATACGCGGTTGATGCGGAATCTGCTCGGTGTCGATAACGTCGATCTCTCGTCGCTGGCGGAGAAGAGCATCATCATTGCGGACGATCTCTTTCCCTCCGACACCGCCTCAATGGATCGTGACCGGGTCGCAGGGATCGTTACCGAGCGGGGAGGCGTTACGTCGCACGTGGCGATTCTCGCCAATAACCTCGGGATCCCCGCCGCAGTAGGCGTAACGGCCGCAGCCGATTCGATCGTTCCGGGCGATCGCGTCGTCATCGACGGGACCGCCCGCGATCACGCTCGTGTCTATGTTCGGCCCGCCGGCGACGAAATGAACGAACTCGACCGCCGTCGGATTCGTTTTGAAGAGCAACGGTCGCGATTTATCGAGTCGGCGGGATTACGCCCCGTCACCACCGACGGTCACGAAGTGACCGTCTCCGCCAACATCGGTTCCATACCCGAAATTGAGGCGGCCCGTGACTTCGGCGCCACCAGCGTGGGGCTCTTTCGTAGCGAGTTTCTTTTCCTCGACGCACGTCGTCCTCCAAACGAAGAGTCGCAGTTTGAGGCGTATCGTATCGCGGCGGAGGCGTTCTCAGAGGGGGTTGTCATTCTCCGGACGCTCGATATCGGCGGCGACAAAGCCGTTCCCTCGATATCGATACCAACCGAAGCAAACCCGTTTCTCGGGTACCGGGCCGTTCGGATATTGCTGGATCAACCGGAGTTGCTCCGTACCCAGCTCAGGGCGGCGCTGCGTGCATCGGCCTACGGGACGATCAAGATCATGTTCCCCATGATCTCGGGCCCCAACGAAGTGGTCCGGGTGCAGGAAGCCTACGATCGTGTTCTGGCTGAACTCCGCGGGGAAGGGGAGCGATTCGACGACGCCCTGGAACTGGGGGTGATGGTGGAGATACCCTCGGCTGTGATCATGGCATCGGAACTGCTCGACCACGTTGACTTTGTGAGCATCGGGACGAACGACCTCACGCAGTATCTGCTGGCGGCGGACAGGCTAAACGAGCACGTGCGGGACTACTATCAGGTGTTTCACCCCGCTGTTTTTCGCGCCATCGACACGGTCGTGACAGCTGCACACGCAAAGGGCAAGTGGGTCGGCGTGTGTGGTGAACTGGGCGGCATGGCGCAGGCGATTCCGGTCCTGGTTGGCCTTGGTGTCGACGAACTGAGTATGAGTGCGCGCGCGATTCCCGAGGCCACTGCGGTCATTCGCGACGGCTCCTTTGAATCGATGAAGAGACTCGCCGCTCGCGTTCTGTCGCTGGACGACGAACGGAAAATCAAAGCACTATTGCATCCGGAACAATCATAGGAGGTTCGGAAGATGGCTGGTAAGAAACGAATCCTGGTGGCATGTGGAACCGCGATCGCCACTTCGACGGTGGTTGCGCGGAAGATTGAGGAAGAACTCGCGAAGCGAGACATCGACATTATGACGACGCAGTGCAAGGCATCCGAAGTACCCTCGAAAGCGGAAGGTCACGATCTCATCGTTACGACAACCTTCGTTTCCGGTACCGGTGATATTCCGGTGATCCACACGGTTTCCTTCCTGACCGGGATGGGGATCGAACAGGATATCGAGAAGATCGTTGAACACCTCAAGGATTAGACGTGCCGAAGATCGACGACGTATCGTTTGGAAAGCTCACGGCAAACGGCAAAGTCTATCGCGCTCCATTGATCGCCTTTCGTGATCGCATTGACGGCCGGTGGTGGCGCGCCGACGGGATGACCTTTGGTCCGAAGGACTTCGATAGTGTGTTGGATGCCGAGCCGGACGTGGTCGTGCTTGGAGTCGGTATTGCCGGCACGGTTTCCGTACCCGACGAGACCAGACAACGCTTTTCCGACGCCGGTATCGAGCTGGTGGTTGAGGATACGCCCACCGCCGTCGAAACCTATAATCGCCTTCTGGTCGATTCCAACGTTGTCGGCGCGTTTCACCTGATGTGACCGCGGTGTAGAACACGTGGCAGAGAGCCGGCGAAAACGATTGCAGGAGATTCTCAACCGGCTGCGTATGGAGGGCTCATCGTCTCTGGACGAGTTGGCCCTCTACTTCGGCGTCTCTACGGCCACGATCCGGCGCGACATTAAATTCCTGGAGCGCGATGAAAGCGTCGTCCAGACGGTGGGCGGGGGAATCCTCTATCGAACGTCGAACAACGGAAGCGTGACGGCACTTGGCACCGATGACGCATCGATCGACCGGAAGATCCGCATCGCCGAGTACTGTACCGACCTGGTTCGGGAGGGCGACGAGATAATCGTTGCGCCGGGCTCCACGGCGACGATGGTCGGCCGAATTCTCACGGGCATTTCCGATCGTCCCTTTCGTTTGCTCACCTGCTCGTTGGATCTCGCCCTCGACTCCGGATCGGTACCAAATGTCGAAACGGTCATTCTCGGTGGTGAGGTTGTCGGTCGCTACTCGGAAGGGTTCTCGGGTCGCGATGACTACTTCTCTTCCTGTCACAGCCGTCACACATTGATACTCTCCGCGGACGGCGTGGACGCGGCCCGGGGCCTCACCCTCTTTTCATCGGACAAGGTCGCGCTCCTCAAGAAGATGATTGCGGCATCGGAGACGATCGTCGTCGTAGCGATCTCCGATAAGATCGGGCGCACCTTTATGAACAGCCTGTGCGCGATCGATACCGTTTCGATGCTGGTTACTGACGTGGACGTGCCGGTCGCATCGTGCGCGGCGATTCGCGATCGCGGCGTCCCGGTAGTCACGGTGTAGGTGATGTATGGCCGAGTTCTTTCTTGCGTCAATGGGAAGACTCACTAACGCGATCGTCGATCTCTACCTCCAGCACCAAGTGGTACTCAACACGCTCGTGGTTGCGTACGGCCTGGTGCTGGCCCTGGCACACACCAATCTGAAGCGAATCCAGAGTGACCTGGCAAAGCTATCGGGAACGGACGACGTTGATTCCGCATTGTTCGCCCTGGCTACGGACAGCTCCGGTGAGCTGCTCCGGCAGATTGTGAAACGGTCGAACATACCCATAATCGCGTCTCCCTATTTCTTTGCCATCCATCGAATCAACGCGCGCACCATAATCGCGGTTGTTGGTCGAAAGAAACAGTTGCCGCGGCAGCGCGTCGCCGAACTTCTGGAACTGGAACGATCGCACACACAAAGGAGCACTCAATGACACGTACCGATATCGTTGTACAGAATGAGACGGGATTGCACTCCCGTCCGGCGGACCTCTTTGTTCGGACGGCCAAACTCTACTCGTCGTCTATCACCGTCCACAAGGGCGAGAAGTCGGCGGACGGCAAGAACATCATCAAGGTGATCCTCTTAAACGTCTCCCAAGGGGACCGGATCGTCGTCGAAGCGGAGGGGGATGATGAAGTTGCGGCGATCTCAGATCTGCAAACACTGATTGAAAGCGACTTTGAGACGGTGAACGAGCAGGTCACGATATAGAATCGACCGGTGGACGGCTCCGCAACGACGTCAACCGTCTGAACCCCACAATACCGAACACCCAGGCAAACTCGCACGCCACGGCGAAGAGAAGGACCGGCGGAGGGAAGTAGAGTACACCCACGACAATGGCGATCGTCAGGTTGTTCACGCCGGAGGCCACGGAGAGACTCGTTCGCGCCTCGCGCGTTCGCGAACCGGGGAAGTGCCATCCAACCAGGTAGTGCACCGTGTAGAGCGCCACTCCAAGAAGGGCGGGGATTACGATCTGTACCGGGTTTTCGAGGATGGCGGCTCGTTGATGTCCTACACCGAGCGTTGTCAGCACCGCCACCAGCGGTGAAGCGATTTCCGGGCCGTTTTCGCGCAACCAGTTCGAGACGGGCCGTACCCGTCGGACCGGAATGGTCAGAACGAGGGGAATGAAGACGGTGAAAAAGAGCGTTCGAAAGAGCCCGATCACGTCGAACTCGATCGTCCGTTGGAGAACGATTCGCATGACCGACGGAACGAGAAACGGTGCGGTGAGAGACAGAACCAGGAGTATCGCGATGGACGTTCCAACGTTGCCGCCGGACACCGACGCCACCCCAAGAGAGGCAACTCCGGTGGGCGTCAGCGCGACGAGCAGCACTCCCGCCGCAAGGAGCGGCGAAAAGGGCGCCACTATCGCCCAGAACGCCACCGGAAGTACGACAAAGCGCACAATCACAAAGGCGATCACCTGGCCGTAGCTGGTGCGAACAAAGTCGTGGACATCGGCCTTGAAGCTCGATGCAAAGACGATCACCCCCAGCATCGGCGCCATTACAACCGAAAAGCGCGTGAAATCGATTGGCAGCACAAGGCCCAGGATGATTCCGAGAACGAGCAGGTGCTGGAAATAGCGCGAAAAGAAGCGGTGGAACACGGTTGCTGAGCGTCGCGCACACTCGCTGCAATTGTCAAGCGACTACGCCAAGCTCTCCTTGGGAAAAGGCAGCACGTTTGACCGGCATCACCACGGGGTGTGCTAATTTGTTGGTACGGGTACGGTCGGTGGGCCGCCCTGGATGCATGGTGCGTAGGCCCCAATGAGATTTGCCGGCAGCCTTCCGGTTTTGCTTGACAGCAGGCGAATGTCGAAATAAAATCGGTGTTTAAGATAGTTTTTCCGTTGGAAAAACATATGTAATTCGAGCTGGATTTCTACGCGCGAAACGGTTTGTTGATTGCAGAGGAGGAAACGAGCATGGGTCTTGCAGAAGAGCGGCTGAAAGCACTTGGACTTGAGTTGCCCGAGATCAGCACCAAGGGAAAGAGCATCGTCCCGATCAAACAGCACGGGAACCTTCTCTATACCTCGGGGCACGGCCCGGAGGATCAAAACACGGGGGAGCCGCTGTGGACGGGCAAACTCGGAAAAGATCTGACGGTAGAGGAGGGATACAAGGCGGCGCAGGCGTGCGGTCTCATCCTCCTATCTCGACTCAAACAGTATCTCGGTGACCTGGAACGGGTTGATGCCGTCGTGAAGGTCCTCGGCTTGGTGGCGAGCGCAGAGGATTTCTACCAACAGCCGGCCGTCATGCACGGGTTTTCCGATCTCATGGTAGAGGTGTTTGGCGAGAGAGGACGGCATGCGAGGTCCGCTATGGGGACGTTTGTGCTCCCCAAGAATATACCGGTTGAAATCGAGATGATTGTACGAATTCGCTCATAACACGACAACACGAGGGTAGACCATTGAAATTGCCTTACAAACTGCCTCTTGCCGATATGTCCGAACGATACCGGAGGCTCTATTCGGCGTCGATATACGACATCTTGGATGAGAAGGGGTACAGCGATCAGACGCTTTCTTTGAACATCAAACCTCTTACGACCGATATGGTCGTCAGCGGACCGGCCTTCACGTTGATGGGAACGCGCAATCCTATCGAGGAAAAAGATGAGATGGTTCGCGAGGATTTCCGGCGGTTTGAGGAGATATACGAGCATTCCGTAGTCGTGATTGACGGCGAGGGGGACGACCAGGTCGGACACTGGGGCGAGTTACTCTCCACAGCGGCTCAAGCGAGAGGAGCTGCGGGGGTCGTGATCGATGGTGGGACGCGGGACAGCTCGCTCTTGCTCAAGATGCAGAAGTGGCCCGTTTTCTGTCGGTATACAACGCCGATCGAGTCCAAAGGAAGGTGGCGACTCGTCGCACATCAAACGAAGATCAGTCTTTCCGGAACGCTTTCGAGGTATGTCAACGTCCGTCCGGGTGATTGGATCTTTGGTGACATGGACGCGGTCATCGTCATCCCGATGGAAATAGCCGAGGACGTACTGATCGCAGCGGAAGCCGTACGGGAAACGGAGAATCAGGTGCGGGCGGAGTTCCGGAACGGTGGTTCCTACGACGATATCTGGGAGAAGTACGGACGTTTGTAGTGGAGTGGGGCCGTGGTGGTGAAAGGAGGTGATCAAGGGCAGAACATTATTCGCAACAGGTGGGATGGTAGTGTCCCAATACGGAGTGTAGTTTCGGGCAGAGGATAGAAAAACCACCGCATGTCTCCGGGTATGAATCACCACAGCACACAGCAGGAGGAGGCGGTGGCCGCTGACGGCATCGCATTGATGGAATTGGTTGAGAAGTGCCCGACTCTCGACAAGAGCGCCGAACCAGCAAAAAAGGAGATTGTAATGAGGAAGTGTTTGATTGGTCTATTGACCGGGGTACTGATATTGCTCCCATCTCTCGGGTTCGCAGGTCCGCAGTCTGAAGAGACGGAAGAAACGGTGACGCTTGAGTTCCTGCATGCTATCTGGCTGCCCGAAATGCAGGAGGTGCTGAAGGAGGCAATAGCCGATTTCGAGGAGCAGAACCCGAACATCAAGGTGAACGCTACAAGCGTGCCATTTGCCGATCTCTCAGCTCAAACAATGATCACGCTGATAGGCGGTGAACAATTGGATTTAGTCATGTCCAATCTATCGCGGGGAGCCGCGTTCAGAGCAAACCGGGCATGGGCGAATCTTGAGGAACTGGCAGATCCTGGCTACTGGGATCGGTATATCGGGCCAGATAAGATCACAACGTCTTTCGATGGTTATAGAGACGCAGTGCAGTGGGATGGGTCAACATGGGGTTTGTTCTACCGTAAGGATCTATTCGAACAAGCCGGCCTTGACCCGAACACGCCTCCGGAGACATGGGATGACTTGATTACCTATGCTACGGCATTGACGAAAGATACGAACGGAGACGGCGAAATAGATCAGTGGGGTTTCGCCTATCCCGGTTCCGGTTATCTGCCGCAACAGTTCTGGGTTCCGTTGATGCTACAGCTGGGTAACCCCATTTCAGAGCTTGATGGCGATGAGTGGATCTCGATCATTGACTCGCCTGAAGGTATGAGGGCCACAACGTTCATGACGGAGCTTGTTACGAAGCATAGGGTCACGCCAAGGGAAGTAGTAGGGATGGACTGGGAACAGACGGCAATCGCTTTTGCGCAGGGCGAGGTCGCTATGTTCGTGACAGGGTCGTGGGTGTTGACAACTCTGAAAGATGGTTACCCCGATATTGTCTCATCCATCGGCACTGCGCCTTATCCGTACCCCTCTGACGGTCAACCCGCTGTGTATGGAGGTCCTCAGACCATTCATATTCCGCAACAGTCTCAATACAAGGAAGAGGCTTGGAAGTTCCTGGAATTTATGGAGACGGGAGACCCAAGTTACGTAGACCGCTTTGGATTAGCGTCGAACTCCCCGGCTTGGAACAGGAACTTCCTTAAGACAGACTTTGCCACGGATCCACTTACAAAGACGTTCGTCGAGATCATCGAGTACGCCCACATGCCGCCGCAATCTGTACAGTGGGATTCGTTCCAGGCCAACGAACTGTGTCCTACGCTACAAAGCCTCGCCATGGGTGAGATGTCTGTGGATGAGGCCGTTGAGTACCTGGATAAAGCGTTCGTAGAGTTACACTGAGGCGACTTGAGGAAACCTAAAACCTAGGAAGGGACCTGCAGGTGCCGTATGCGTGAACGTTACGGCACCTGCTACAGAACGCACGTAGGACGGCAGGGATGAAACACAGGGACATTCAGGAACGCAAGACAGCATATGTGCTTATCTTGCCGGGGATTATCGCCACGTCTCTACTTATCTTGTATCCATTTGGTAGCGCTATCTACCTGGGCTTTACTGAGTACAGTTGGGCTTTTGATGAAAGCCCGCGGTTTGTGGGATTACAGAACTACACAAGGTTGCTCTTTGACCGTGTATTCGGAGTTGCCTTACAGAACTCCCTTGTTTATACGTTCTTTGTCGTAATCCTGCAGTTTGTCTTCGGCTTTGGTGTAGCTCTGTGTGTGAACGTGTCGTTCCCAGGGCGCAATTTTTTTCGCGGACTAACGCTAATCCCATGGCTCGTACCGACTGTGGTTGCCGCCTTGATCTGGCGTTGGATGTACTCGTTCGAGTTTGGAATTATCAACCACTTCCTATCGACTGCAGGAATCCTTCGGGCAGCTGTCGATTGGCTTGGCAATAGACGAACTGCTTTACTCGCGGTAATCGTGGTTGATGTATGGAAGGCCATTCCCTTCATGGCCGTGATGCTGCTTGCCGGTCTGCAGTCTGTTTCACGGGAGCTCTATGATGTCGCAAAAATTGACGGATGCAACATATACCAAGAGTTTCGCTATGTGACTCTGCCTTCGATGAAGGGAATAATAGTCACCGCGTTGATCTTGCGCACGATCTGGACGTTGAACAGATTCGATGTGATCTATCTGATGACAGCCGGGGGCCCGGCGAACGCAACGCAGATATTGCCTACCTACGCCTATGTCGTGGCATTTAGCAGTTTCAATATGGGCAAAGCTGCCGCGATCACCGGCGTCCTCATGGTCCTCATGACGATTGCGACAATCGGATACTTCAGGATTGCTCACCGATCGAAGTCGGTTTCTCTTTGAGGGGGTGTAATGGGTTCTTCGGTCATCATGAGGGAGGAACGACGGAAGCGATGGATCGCGTTCTTGGTGATGCTGTTGGTGCTTCTCATTATGCTGTTCCCATTTGCCTGGATGATCTCCACATCGATAAAGACTTCACAGGAGATCTACGTGCGTCCGCCTGTCTGGATGCCGAAGAGTCCCACCTTCGAGAACTACCAGCATGTTTTCAACAGCACTCAGTTTCCTCGGCACTTCCTGAATAGCGCAATAGTAGGTATCGGCACCACATGTGTAGCGTTGTGTATCGCGATCACTTCAGCGTACAGCCTATCGCGACTTAGGTTTCGAGGACGACAGATCTATGGTGTGTGGCTGCTATACACCCAGGTATTGCCCCACGTGTTCATGCTCTTGCCGCTATTCCTGCTCATGAGCCGTTTGGGCCTGTTGAATAGCTACTGGTCACTCATCATCACCTATTCGACGATTTGTCTTCCTTTCAGCATTTGGATGTTGAAAGGGTATTTCGACACGACACCCCCGGACCTCGAAGATGCAGCGAGAATTGATGGCTGTACTCGGATCCAAGCCATGTGGAGGATAGTGATTCCGCCCAGCATACCGGGAATCGCTGCGGTAGCGATCTACGTGTTCATTGTTGCTTGGCAGGAGTTTCTGTTTGCACTGACCTTAACTCGCACCGAATCGATGCGGACCGTAACGGTAAGTCTCTCAATGCTCCGGGGCGACATACGAGTCTTGTGGGGACCGATCATGGCTGCGTCGGTTCTTACCGTATTGCCGGTTGCGATTGCTTTTGTTTTCGTCAGCAAGAGTCTTGTTCAGGGCTTAACGATGGGAGCGGTCAAGGGGTAGAGCAGAGCGGTCAGGGACCGCACGTACAGATGCAGGCCGAGGAGTGGCACCAATTACTTGCCTTGGGACAGGGCGTAGACCGCCCGTCCGAGGCTTACAACGAACAATGGAGATGGGGCGGTGAAGATTGAGACAGTCAGACTAGTCACGTTGAGACACACGTACTCTGAGGAAGAGCGATACAATTGGTCGGCCGCGTACGCCCTTGGTGCGCGGGCGATGATAGTGGAGGTGGTTAGCGACACAGGTTTGTCGGGCTTGGGGGATATCGGTATTGGAACTCCGCAGATGTGCCGGCCTATCCTGGAGAGCTTGAGCAAGATCATAATCGGACGGAGCGCAGAGAACATCGAGCAGTTGTGGATGTTGATGTACAAGCATTTACTCCCCTGGGGGCGACGGGGGTTATCTGCCAGCGTACTAGGCGGTATTGATATTGCTCTGTGGGACTTGAAGGGAAAAGCCCTCGGAGTTCCCGTGTACCAGCTTGCGGGTGGGGCCCGCCGGCAATTGACTGCGTACGCTTCGGGTGGCATGGGGCAACCACTGGAATCCTTGGCTGCGGAAATGAAACGGTACGTGGATGTCGGTTACAAAGCCGTCAAAATCCGCATCGGCTATCCTGATCTGGCCAAGAACGAGGATATCGTTAAGACCGCAAGACAGGCTTTGGGAGCGGATATTGAGCTGATGGTCGATGCCGGGCAGGGCTACGTACCGAACCCTTGGTCCATGCACCAGGCGATGAAGACGGGCAGGATGCTTGAGAAGTACGACGTCGCCTGGTTTGAGGAACCGTGGCTTACCAACGATCTAGCTGGATATGCCCACCTAACGCAGGCACTTGAGGTCCCCGTAGCCGGCGGTGAGAACGGCACGACCCGTTGGGACTTCATTCCAATAGTCGAATCGCGAGCGATGGACATCATCCAACCCGACGTTACCGTTGCTGGAGGCATATCTGAGTGCAAGAAGATCGCCGTTATCGCGGACGCTCACGCCGTACGGTGCGTTAACCACACGTGGGTCTCAGGAACAGGCCTGATGGCGAACCTTCACTTTGCGGCCTCGTGTGCAAACACGCCCCTCGTAGAGTATTCTCAAGTCTCGAATCCGATAGCACGCGATCTGATGACGGTAGTCCCGGTCTTCGAAGATGGCAAGGTGACACTGTCGGACGCACCGGGTTTGGGCGTTCAGCTCTCTGAAGAGATCATTGAGAAGTACCCAGATCATGGGGAGGGTATTTACGAGTTCCGGGACGGCAACTAGCGTATTGCCGGTATCGTTGTCTCTACCCGACGGAAAAGCATATGCGTGAAATCCTATACGCAAACATGAGTTCCCAAGAGATCAAGGCCTGCGTAGACCGACGCTGTACAGTGGTCTTGCCGGTTGGTGCCACGGAACAGCATGGGGTGCACCTACCTCTGAACGTAGACTATTTTTCGTGCGAACGCGTCGTTTTGTCGGCGGCACGATTGGTCGATTCTGTCATCGTTCTGCCGACTGTTACGTTCGGCGTGAGTAATCATCACTTGGAATTTCCCGGTACGATTAGTCTGAGGACGGGTACGTTTGCCAACCTGATAGTGGACATCTTGAATTCTCTGTCGCATCATGGGTTCAACAAGGCTGTGATAGTCAACGGCCACGGTGGAAACCGGGGGCCTCTCTCGACTGCAATAGCGAATTTCATGGAAGAAAAGAGTTCTCAGCTTACGGTGTTCTGGGCGAACTACTATGGATTCGCAGCGGACGAGGTGCAGGGGGTGCGCACGTCCGGGACTGGAGGAATGGCGCATGCAGGCGAATACGAGACCTCACTCAGTCTCTATCTTCAAGCTGCGCATGTGCGCATGGACTCGGCGACGAAGCGTGTGCCGCACAGCCCTATTCCAGACTACGTCTATGCGGACCTACTAGGGGACTCGCACGTTGGTGCAGCGGTCTCGTACGGCTGCAAAGGTTCCGGAATGTGGGATTACGCGTTCTCACCAAGTGGAGTTGCGGGAGATCCGACGGTTGCCACAGCAGAAAAGGGAAAGGCTATCTTTGACTTGGTTGTGAGCGATATGCGACGTTTTTTTGAACATCTCGAACCGTTATAACGTCGCACCGCAGGAACCTGCGAGTACCTACTCCAATGATCAGCAGAGTCCATAATTGATAGATGCGGAAACTGGTCATAGAGTTGGTTTTATGATAGTTTTTCTGATGGAAGAACTAACCACTTGCGTCGTGATCGGATCACGGCGAATTGGTTCCCGTGTAGGAGGAAACGGGTATGGGTCTTGCAGAAGACCGAATTAAAGCACTTGGACTGGAGTTGCACGAGATCGGCACCAATGGACGGTAGAGGTGTTTGGCGAGAGAGGACGACCAAACCGGACACTGGGGCGAGTTCCTCTCCTCGGTATACAACGCGGATCGAGTCCAAAGGAGGTGATCGAGAGTAGAGCATTCGTAACAGGTGGGATGGTGGCAGTAAAAAAACGAACGCAGTTTTAACAGGAGGTTGAAACGTGAAATCAAGGAAAGCGCTTATACATATTCTCTCGATGCTCATTGTGACGTCCGGCGTCTTCGCTTCAGGAGAGCAAGAGGAAGAAGTAGCAAGAATCTACTTCCAACACATCGGTGGAACGATGCCGGCACAGGAAGCTGTGTTGGAGAGAATGGTTGAAGATTTTGAAGCCGAGAATCCCGGCGTGGAAGTCGTCATAGTGAACGTCGGTTGGGGAGAGGCGTATTCTCAGTTTCAGAGCCAGGTGGCCGTCGGACAGGCTCCCGACATCGTGATGCTGGCTCCTCAATGGTCTGCAGAATACACCGCCCTGGGTGCTTTTGTTCCGATCGACGAGTATATCTCGGAAGATGTCCTCGATATGTTCTTGCCGTCCGGTTTTGATTCCGTCCGAAGCGACGGTCATGTGTACGGCCTGCCTTGGGACGGGAGCATTTGGGGATTCTTTTACCGTAAAGATCTGTTTGAGGAAGCGGGGCTGAACCCCGACGCGCCGCCGACGAATTGGGACGAGCTTGTTGAGTACGGCAGGGCGGTCACGAGTGGTGACCGGTACGGACTCGCGTTTCCGGCGGCGGGGTGGGAACCGGACGACTACTTCTTGCCGTTCTTGTGGCAGGCCGGTAACGACGTTGTTGCGGAACAGGGTGGTTCATGGGAGTCACAGTTTGACGAAGCGAGCGCACGTGTCGCATCGGAGTACGTGTACGACCTCGTCCACGAGCATGGAATCGTACCGGAGCGCGTCACGGGGATGGACTGGGAAGCCACCATGAATTCGTTCATTGCCGGCGACACGGCGATGATGTTCAACGGTATGTGGGTGGCGAATATCCTCAAGGATCACGAGGATCTCTCCGGTGCGTGGATCACCGCGAAGAGTCCGGTCGGACCGGGCGGCGGGGCCGTGATGGGATATCCGAATGTCCTGCACATCACACAACAGAGCGAGAATCCTGGATTGGCTGCGGAGTTCCTCGAGTTTGTATTTACTCAAGCCACCGACTCAGGATTGACCTACTACGAGCTGTACTGCGTTGAGACGGGAGCGCTCGGATGGACGCAGGGCTTCAGTGAGATAGAATCCGCCGCTGATCCGATCATGAAGGCGTTCGTCGATCAGGTGCCGTACAGTAGGAGTCGGCCGCTTGCGTCCGGCTACGAGCAGTTTCGTTTACTCTACTTCAATCCCGGCATTCAGTTATTGATCACCGGGGATATGCAGCCGGACGAGTTTGTGAACACGATGCATGAAAGGCTGAATCAGCTGATCGGTAACTGAGCATTGCAACGAAACCGCGCAATCGAGCGGGAAACCCGGTTGCGAGAGCAACCGGGCTTCGTTGCATAGTTGAACGTTCATTCAACACTATGAAAGCGGCAACACTACGAAAGACCGTACTTCCGTACCTGCTCATAGCCCCGGGGCTTCTGTTCGTGGCCTTCCTCCTCATCTATCCGCTTATCTCGGGAGTATCGGCCGGTTTTTTCCTGCAGAACAGACTTGGCGGGGAACGAGAGTTCGTATGGCTCAACAACTATCGGCAACTGTTGTCGGACGATATCTTCGTTCTGGCCTTTAAGAATACGATCATCTATACGGTTGCCGTTGTTGTTCTCCAGTACGTCTTCGGACTGATACTGGCGCTGTTTCTGAACGAGGAGTTCCGGGGACGGGGACTCTTTCGAAGCCTCATCTTGGTGCCTTGGATAGTCCCGACCATAGCGGGGGTATTGTCGTGGCGCTTCATTCTCTCGGAGCAATTTGGAATCCTCAACGTTATGCTTCTAGAGGCGGGAGTCTTGTCACAGAGCATCGACTGGTTGGGCGATCCCGACGTTGCGTTGTTCTCGGTCATTATCACCGCGGCCTGGAAAAACACGCCCTTCGTTGCCGTCGTGTTGTTGGCCGCACTGCAGGGGATCGAGCGACAGATGTACGAGTCCGCCCTTATCGACGGAGCCGGTAGCGTTCAGAGATTTGCGTACATCACTCTGCCGGGTATTAAAGCGGTCAGTACCGTCGTTTTGCTGCTCACCACCATTTGGACGTTCAACCAGTTCGATTTTATCTACCTTATGACGAAGGGTGGGCCGGCGAACGCGACGCAGACGATTCCCGTATATACCTATCTGAACGCATTCAGTTTCCTGCGCTTCAACTACGCCGCGGCTATCGCTACGGTCGGTCTTTTGATGATGCTCATCGCGGTTGTGTTCATCTATCGGAGGAATGAAGAATGATAGCGGCGTCCAAGAGACACGTCCTGTTGAAACGGCTCCTTGTGTATGTTCCGCTTCTCGTTCTGACCGCGATTTTGCTGTTCCCGTTTTTTTGGATGATCTCAACATCGTTCAAGCCGGCCACCGACATATTCTCAAAAGATCCCACATTCATACCGAGAGATATCACGCTGGAGCACTACAGAGTTTTGTGGACCGAGACGCAGTTCCCCGTGTTCTTCAAGAACAGCACGATCATCGCGTTGTCAACCACTGTTCTGACACTCGGCGTGGGGACATTTTTCGCGTACGGCCTATCGCGTTTCCGGTTCAAGGGGAGGCGGAATTTCGTAACACTGCTGTTCCTTTCTCAGATGTTTCCGCTCGTGCTGTTGATCATACCGATCTACCTGGTGTTCATTCACCTGGAGCTGGTGAACACCCATCTGTCCCTGGTCATTTCGTATTGTACGTTTGCGCTGCCTTTCTCCACGTTGATGTTGAAAAGCTACTTCGACGGTTTGCCGAGCGAGCTTGAAGAGGCCGCGCTCATAGACGGTTGCGGCCCCGTCGGGTCGATCTTTCGTATCGTGTTGCCCTTAAGCGCTCCGGGGATTGCGGCAGTGGGAGCGTTCGCTTTTATCCTTTCCTGGCAAGAATTCACGTTTGCCCTCACGCTCACGAACACCAACGAGATGCGGACGCTCCCGGTAGGTATCAGCATGATGGTCGGTTTCAGGGAAGTTCTGTGGGGGCAGTTGATGGCGGCCTCCGTGATGGTAACACTTCCGGTGACCGTCCTGTTCGTCTATTTCCAAAAGTACTTCGTCAGCGGGATGACGATGGGAAGCGTAAAGGGATAGAACGCGTGGAGGGGTACGTGCATTCGGCGGTAAAACACGAGACGATCGTCCGTAACGGCATGGTAATCGACGGTACGGGACGCCCGGCGTTCAAGGCCGACGTTGCGTTGAGCGGCGGAGTTATCACGGCCGTCGGGCGTTTGGGTGAAGCGAACGGCAGATTCGAAATAGATGCGATGAACAAGGTCTTGTGCCCGGGCTTCATAGACACTCACACCCATTCGGATCTCTGGCTGCTCTATGACAGGCAGCACGCCGGCGCGTTGCACCAAGGGATCACAACGGAAGTACTTGGGCAAGACGGTATGTCGTACGCGCCGTTGTCCAAGCGGAATTTGGAGATGTACTACAAGTACTTGTCGGGTGTGAACGGGGCGCCGCCCGTTCCTCTCAGTTGGAGTAGCGTCGAAGAGTATCGGCGAATGTTCGACGGCACGGTCGGCATCAACACGGCCTACCAAGTTCCACACGGCGCGTTGCGATTGGAAACGGTCGGTTTCCAAGATACGCCTCTGAGCGGCGACGCCTTGGAAAAGGCAAAACGTATGCTGCGTGTCGGGATTGAGGAGGGGGCGGTGGCGATGTCGACGGGACTCAGCTACTTCCCCGGATCGTACTCCGATACGGAAGAGCTCGTACAGCTTTCACGCGTGCTGCAGGAACATGACAGCGTGTATGTGACGCATCTGCGGACGGTGTTCAAAGGTACGCCCTTCGATCCGGTGAACGAAGCGCTTGACATTGGGAGAAGGGCCGGCTGTCGGATCCATTTCTCTCATTTTCGAACCGGGCCCCACAACGCGGGACGCGTTGACGAACTCATGTGTGATATCGACAAGGCACGCAACAAAGAAGGGGTCGATCTCACCCTCGAGCTATACCCATATTCGTTCGGGAGTAGTACCGGCTTGATCCATTTGCCGCCCTGGGCGGTGGAGGGTGGATACGATGCCGTGCTCCAGCGACTTCGTACTCCGGAACTGCGGAAGGATCTGTGCAGAGGCGTAGAGGAAAACACGCTACCTCTAGGGGGTGTT
>JANQHT010000165.1 GCA_028282545.1 Spirochaetales bacterium | reverse complement strand
GGGGCCGAACCACGTGAAAATCCCCGGCGAGACCTTCCGGGCGCTCGTAGAGACCGGTGAGATCGCACTCATCGACCGGTCGGCGGTCCCGTTTCTCCTGGAGATGTGATAAGCGTCGCGGCTGGTGGGAAAAGGCACGAAAAAACCCGTCTATCTATAGACGGGCTTTTTCATCGGGAGTGACGGGGATCGAACCCGCGATCTCCGGCTTGACAGGCCGGCGCGATAACCAACTTCGCTACACCCCCATTGTCAGGAAAACAACATAGCGTACCTGCACGTACCTACGCGCGGCATATTGTCCCAATTTTGCGCAATTGTCAACGGTTTTTGCCCATGCCGTCAGGGCCGGCGCATATAAATCACGAGGACGGGTGGCGTGCGAGGGCTTCTGCGGAGGTGAACAGCAGACGCTCCAGATAGTCGTCGTCGTAGCCGCAGATATTTCTTCGTCGTTTGAGACTGCGTTTCGAGCCGACATCACGTTTTACCAGGCTGAGAGCAATACGCCGCAGCATTGCGACGTTCTCGACGGAGTATCCGTCCCCGCATGCGGGAGTCGTCTTCCCGGAATGGCATATCGAGCATCCAGTGAAGGGAGTTCTCCACGCTCCAATGTGCCCGGAGTGCAGCGGCAAACGTCTGTGCATCCATCGGAAGACTCGACAGGAAGTACCGACAGTGGATGGATCGGTGGTCTGCGACACGGCGCGTCGCCTTCACCATGCCGATCGATTGGATACCGGGAAAATCGTGCAGGTCAGCGAGCCATTGGACCTCGTTGCTCTGATAGTATTCGCGAATCTCAAGGGGTTTCTCTGTGCGCCGGTCCTGGCCCATGCCGTGTCAGTCCGTTCCCTCGCGTAGCACCAATCATGGCACTTTGTGTCCCGACGTATCATGATCAAGAAGCTTTCTCGATATCTCGCCACAATTACTATCGAAATACATCGAGGAGTTGACATTGATATTACCTAGTAATACGATCGGCAAGTATATGGTTGTCGACCGGTCGTTTGAAGCGTCCGCATTGGAACTGGACGCTGTCACATTTTCATATCCGGGAGTGCCGGTCTTTCACGATGTGTCTTTCACGGTCCCCTCCGGCGGGCTTACGCAGATTGTCGGCCCGAACGGCGGCGGCAAGACGACACTCGCAAAGCTGTGCCTCGGCCTCCTGCGACCCAGATCGGGCGCTATTCGTGTCCTCGGTGCGGACGCCCTATCGTCACGGCGAAGGGTGGGGTACGTGCCGCAACACACGAACTACGACCCACAATTTCCGGCCTCGGCTTTGGATGTCGTCATGACCGGGCGCTTGGTACGAGCCTTCGGTCCCTTCTCCCGTGCCGATCGCGCCGCCGCCACGGAGACGCTGGAGATGCTGGGACTCGAAAACCAGGCGAAGCGGGGATTCGCGGACCTAAGCGGAGGACAGCGACAGCGTGTGCTCTTGGCTCGCGCCCTCGTTTCCCGACCCCGCTTGTTGATCCTTGACGAACCGACGGCCAACATCGACCGGAAATCGGCGCGCCGCCTCGAGTCGTTTATTTTGCAACAAAAGGACCGACTCTCGATCCTTCTGATTACCCACGACTTCGATTTTCTCTCCGACGCCGTCGACTGCGTCCTGTGCGTGAATCGTAACGCCCACATTCACGATCGACACAGCCTTTCCGAGAGCGATTTACAGCGCCTCTTCGTCGGACACTTTCACGCCCTTGCCGAGGCCGACCGTGGCTGAGTTCATCGCCGCCGTCTTGAGTCCGACCGTACCGTTCATTCGTTATGCCCTCATCGCCGGAGTGATCTCCGCGCCGGCCTTCGGTATCGTAGGAACCTACGTCGTGGTCAATCGCATCAGCTATCTCGCCGGTGCGATCGCACACTCCGTGCTTGCCGGTATCGGGCTCAGCCTGTTTTTGCGCTCCCTGGCCGGCACGAACTGGTTCACCCCCTTTTGGGGGGCCTTCGCCGCGGCTTTGGTTTCGGCCTTCGTGGTGGCCGTCGTCATCCGAAAGGGACGGCAGCGTTCCGATTCGGCGATTAGCATCGTCTGGGCCCTCGGCACCGCCATTGGTGTGATATTCATATCGCGAACCCGGGGATTCGTCGATCCCATGGCCTATCTCTTCGGCAATATCCTGCTGCTTTCACCCCAGGATCTTCTCGCCATCGTCGTGCTCGACCTTGTGGTCCTGGTCGTCGCCTGGGGGTTCCATCCGCAGTTGTTCGCCCTGAGTTTCGACGCCGACTTTGCCGAGACGCGGAACATGCCGACGCAGCTCCATCTCACGATCCTCTTGCTGCTTACCGGTGCGACGGTTGTCCTCCTAGTTTCGACGGTCGGTATCGTATTGGTCATTACGCTATTGACCCTTCCGGCGGCGACGGCGGGTTTTTTCTCCCGCTCCCTGACCCGGCTTATGATCGGCGCGTCGCTGCTTTCCGCCCTTGCGACCGTCGCCGGTGTGGGCGTGAGCTACGCCTACGATCTCCCGAGCGGCGCCGGGATTGTGCTCTTCGCCGTCACCGGATACGTGGTGGCCTACATTATATCGCGCGTGACCGGCCGTCGGCCGGCAACAGAACAAGGAACTATGAGGAGTAACAATGAGTAAGGTTCGAAGGATACTGAGCGTATTGTTCGTTGTAGGTGCCGCCATTGCTCTCGCGGCATGTGCAACCACGGCTGATCACGATCACGACCATCATCACGATGATCACGGACATAGCAACGGACGGATTCTCGCCGTTGCCGGCGACGGCACGATTGCCGTTCTTGACGCCGCCGACGGCGATGTGGAGGCGCTCTTTCCTCAACAGGTGTCGGAAGGGTCGCCCGCGGCATACTCAGGACCCAGCGGCGAGTTCGGCTACGTCGTACAGCGCGATGCCTCTGTCGTCGCGATCGTAGACAGCGGACAGATATTAGTAGAACACGACGGTCACGAGGATCTCGAGTTCGGCGAGATATCGATTGCCGGGGAGATTCGCGCCGGAGCGTTGCCGACTCACTTCACGACGATGGTCGGTCGCGTCGGGTTCTACAACGACGAGTCCGGCGATATCACGATACTCGACGAGGGAACGATACGGAGCGGTGTGGAGTATAGCCTCACCCCGACTCGTGTCGACCACGGCGCGCCGATTCTCTTGTCCGATGTGATGATCATCGGCTACATCGACAACCCCGCGGTGGAAATCATGGACTACGACGGCACGGTGATTCAGGAGATCCCGAACGTTACCCGGGCCCATGGTCAGGCTAGGGTCGGTCGCTTCTCGGCGATGGGTGCCGTCGAGGGCGTTCTCGTCATCACGCAGTCCGGCAACAGCTTCGACGCGCGCATGGTACCCAACCCCCCGGGCACGCCCGAAGACGTTCGCACCGGGACCCTGGCCGCGCACCCGCGCCTCGCTCACTTCGTCGGAAACTTGGGTGAAGGCCTCGTGAAGGTCGATCCGGCGGCCCACACCAGCACGGCCTTTCCCCTGCCGTCAGCTCCGTGGCGCTTCCGTATCGATCGGTCGGGAAACTACATCGTTGTGCTCGGCCAAGACGGTGTCGTCTACGTACTCGACTCCGAGAGCTTTGCGGTCTTGGGAGAAGTTGCCGCCGTCGATGCCCGCGATCCCGAAGCGCCGCGCGGTACGCCGAGTCCGGCCCTGACCGTGGGACGCGGTATAGCCTATGTCAGCGATCCGGCGACGAATCGCATCCTTGAGATCCATTTGGACGAAGCGGAGATCGCCTCGGAGTTCTCGGCGCCCTTCGACGCTACCCTTACGTCGATCGCGCTGATGGTAACCGACGGTGTCATACATTAATACGCCTGCCCGTCGATGTATCGCCACCATTGCGCTATTAGCCTTCGTTACGATGGGCGTGGTCGCCGGCGGCGGCGGTGAACGCTTTTCAGGTGAGACGGCGGACCCGACGGGGTTCGTCGTCTATGCGAGCGTCGCGCCCCAGGCGGACTTCATCCGGCGCATCGGCGGCGACCACGTTACCGTCGGCGTCGTGATCGGGCCGGGCCAGGACGCCCATACCTACGACCCCACGCCTCGGGAAATCGAGCGACTCGGTTCGGCGGATCTTCTATTCACCACGGGATTGGAGTACGAAGCGGCGATCGTATCGGCATTAGCACGCTCAGGAGCACCGGCGACGGTCGTCGACCTTACCGCCGGTATCGAGCTTCGAGAGCTGGAGCCCCACTGGCACGATCCGACGGTGCCGCACAGCCACGAAAACGAGCCCGGGGATCCCCACATCTGGCTCGGCCCGGAAGAGGTGCGCATCCAGGCCGCGACCATCCGCGACGCCCTTATTCGCGCCCGGCCGGCCCTCGCCGAGGTCTTCGAGACCGGGTATCGTGACTTCATCGCCGAAGTCGATGCGATCGATGGGGAACTCGAGGCGCTGCTTTCGGAGGTGGAAGGCACGGCGATTCTCGTCTATCACCCGGCGTTCGGGTATTTCACCGACCGATACGGGCTCTCACAGCTCGCCATCGAAGCCGGTGGGCGCGAACCGAGCCCGCGCCTGCTCCAGGTTACCATTGAAAAAGCCCTTGCCGCCGGCGTTGCGACGGTTTTTACCCAACCGGAGTACGACGATGTCGCTTCCCGCGCCGTTGCCCGGGCGATCGGCGCGCGCACCGTCGCCATTACCGCTCTCGGGGAGGACTGGCCCAGTCTTATGCGACACATTGGACGCGCGATAGCGGATGGTTCGTAGAGGGCCGTGAAAGCGTATGAATACACAGAGTGTTCTGTAACATACAGGCGGCCTACATTGTTTGTGATAGACTTCATGCATGCACGTCTACTGGAATTCCCCCGATTTCATAGACACCGGGTTCGCTTGTGACCCTGCCGTTTTCCGGGGGTGTCTGGATACCACCGTAGCCTGGAAAACGCCATAGTGGGCCACCTCGCGGAGCCTGTTTGCACGATCTGCCCCTGATCGTCATTATGCCGCCCCTTTCGCACCTTCCTCCTCGTATTCCACCGGATTGCGGTAGCCGAGCGTGGAGTGCAGCCGGATCCGGTTGTAGAACACCTCGATGTACTCGAAGACCGCCTGCACGGCCGCTTGGCGGCTTTCATAGACAACTCGCCCAATGAGCTCGCTCTTCAGGCTCTTGAAGAACGATTCCACGCATGCATTGTCCCAGCTATTGCCCTTCCGGCTCATGCTCTGGATGATTCGCTTCTTGCGCAGCACAGTGCGAAACGCCACAGATGCGTACCGAACACCTCGGTCGGAGTGGAAGATGAGCCCCTTGGGGGCTCCACGACGAACAACGGCCATCCAGAATGCCTGAAGCAGCGTCCTGGTGCCCAGATTCTTCGACATCGCCCATCCGATCACACGGCGGCTGTACAGGTCAATGATGACAAACAGGTACAGCCAGCCCTCGGCGGTCGCAATAGAGGTCGCATTGCCGGCCCACACCTGGTTCACCCGTGTGGGACGACAGTCGCGGTCAACCACGTTCGGGGCAGCCCCATGATTGTGCCCAACGCTATGGCCTCGGCGTCGCAGTTCCTCGGGTATCCTCGGGCTTCCGTAGCGGTACTTCGCCACCTTCTCCTGAATGTAGAGAATCTCCGCGACCAGCCTCTCATCCTGTCTCGCCCGCAGGCTCCGCCGACGGCTGCGCCATGCGTAGTATCCACCGCGTGAAACCTCCAATACTCTCGCCATCTTCTCCACGCGGTGATATCGCCGTTGCTGTTCCATGAACTGATACTTCATCTCCGGCGTTTCTCCGAGAAGATGGCGATTGCTTCTCTTAAGATTTCCTTCTCCTCGCGCAATTCCGCCACCTCCCTGCGCAGTTCCACTATTTCCTTGTCACGCTCATTCCCATTACCGGGGAACGCCTGTGCCCCTTCTTCCTGAAGCTGGTGCCTCCACCGGTAGATGACCCCGTTCCCGATACCCAGCTCCGCCTCGATCTGGTTGCCCGGCTTGCCGCTACTGTTCAACAACTCAACGGCCTGAACCTTGAACTCTCGTGTGTAGTCCTTCCTCTTCTCTCCCATCTCAGTTTCCTTCCCTCGTCCTTCATACTGGTCTGCTTAACTCTCTGTCCACTCAATCGGCGGAAGTCCAAGGCCGTTTTTCGTATCGCATCAGATTCAGTGATCGGCAGCCGTGTCTTTTGTCATTGGTTAAGTCGGCGCATCTACGACATTATTGGTGACGACCCGATAATGTACGAAAAAGGGGGACGTGGAGTGACAGCGCCTTTACTATCGCGCGGCATTACTGCCGTTGCGCTGACGATATTGATTTGCGTCGTCGCCGATGTTCATAGCGAAACGACCGGTGAACACAGGCACTTAGCGCCGATTTTGCACGCCGGTATGTCTGAACACTACTTCGCCGACGGACAGAGATATTTCGTCTATGTCAGCGATGAAACCCTGCGGAATCCACATCGATCGACACTTCTGGTGTCTGTTCATGGATACAGTGGACGGACTGACGATTCGGCAGGCGTCGAACGTGTTGTCAGAGAGATTACAAGATGGGATAGCTACGCAGACACGAACAATTGGGTCATCCTCGCGCCGCATTTTATGGAGTCACTGTTTAACAATGACTATCAACGACTCAACTTCAAAGGACCGCGCGCAGACCAACGCCTCGACGAATTGGTGAAGGTTGTTGAAAAGCTGGTGCCGGGGCTGGATGCCGGTAGGTTTCTTTTGTTCGGATTCTCCGGCGGTGGACAATTCGTACATCGGTACGCACTACTCCATCCCGACCGAATTGCGGCGATGGTCATTGGTGCACCTGGTTGGTACACATGGCCCGATGATGCACTCCCGTATCCCATTGGAACTGCGGCCGAGACTTTGCCTGCGGACGCCCAACCCGATTGGTTAGCGCTTGCAGGCTTGGATGGACTAATCGTCGTTGGCGAGGAGGACCGCGACGGCGGAGCATTTCGACGATCGTTCGGCGACTACAATCTCGACAGTCTGCAAGGAACCGGCAGGGTCGACCGAGCCCGCAACTGGCACTCGGCCGTTCATTCGGTAGCCGACCGCGCAGGGGTTTCATCTAGACTCCAATTGGAAATCGTCGCTGACACGCAACACAACATCTCACGCTCAATGCGGAGTATTGTGGCCGACTTCTTTACACGTTCGACGGCGGAGTAGCGGTGCAGAGCTGTTAGCCGATCGGCTCCTGGTTAGGAAACGTACGGTCGAATGTTGCAATCTTCAGTTTGAGAGTATGGGATACCGCGCCATGCCCGCCGACCGCGAACAGCAAGTGGACTCGACTCGAATCACAAGATCGCGATAGACCAACGACATTGCTTTTCAGCGCCTTGTTTTTTGATCGATCGGGCAAGCAATCCAACGGGATCATACGTTGTTGCCGAGCCTTGATTGAGATGGGCAAGTTTCTGCCTGCAATCGCCGCGCCGATCCCTCCGCCGCTGACGCGACTCGGGCCGCAGCCGGCGGGTGAGCCCAGCGTTATGTTGTTGATGTGAAATCCGTGTGCCTGCGGCATCTTCGAAACTACGAGAACCTGACCATTATTTAAATTCGAGAATTTAGTACGAAAAAATTCATTTTTATTCTCAATGTGTGTTATCTTCACAAAGAGGGGGAATGGAAATGAGTGAAAATGCGTTGCCATCCAACAACCAGCGCAACTCCTTCTTGTCTTTTTTCCGGCAACAGTGGGTTCAGTCGCTTGTGACGGCGGCAATAATAGCCGTATTTGGATTTGTCGCAGGGAGATTTGGCGCCATTCGGAACAATTCCGAAGAATTGAAGCTTCTACGAAGCGAGCTAGATGTATTGGAAGGCAACATCACGGCGAGCTTCAAAGATATGCTCATCGAAACAAAAGATGAAATCGTCGACTCTTTGACAACAACCGAAGACCAAATCCAATCGAAAGTCCAAGACAACACAAGCAACGTGACAGACGTACGTGCACGGCTTGGATTGCAACAATGGAATTAGAGGGCCAATATGAAAGTTCTGTTTTTGTTTTTCACGTTGCTCGCGGCAAATGATTTTGCATTCGGTCAATCCAACGAAATCGAAGCCATTACCGACCGACTGAGGACGTTTGACCTCGACGCAATTGTCACATTCGAGAACGATGTGCTGGCCATCGAAATGCAAAGCTACGGTTCGTTTGAACCGAGGAGCCAACTCGGGTATACCGTTGAGGCTTTGGAACGGATCAACGACAACGAGTTGTTTATTCAAATGGAAGCGCTGGAACTGGAGATCAACTCGTTCGACGAACTTGCTCCCCCGTCGATTTATACGATCCCAAGAGAACAGTTAGAAGCCTACTATGGTAACTCGTCTAGCAAACGCCGCGAGTTCTTATCCGAGCTTCAAAGCGCTGGACAGTGATATTGGTAGTGACGTAGTAAGAACGTTCCAAGAAAAGCCAAGCTTGTTCACAACAACATAACACAGACCGATACGGCAACGAATCATGAACGTGTCAAAAATCAACGTCCTCGAGGAGTATTCGCAGTTCGCCGGCGCTGATTCTCTTAGCGGCTTCTTCTGTCTGTGGCCAGGGAAAGTGATACTTCTCAAGCTTCTTCTGCCACAGGCAGAATCCGTTCCAGTCCCAGTAGAGAGCCTTCATGATCCGGCGATATCGATTGCAGAACAGGAATAGCGCACCCGAAAGCGGATCTTTCTCCATCTGCTGGGTTGTGATCATCGAGTGCCCGTTTATTGCTTTCCACATGTCGGCGCTACTGGGTCGGATGAAGATCTGAACCTGGCTCAAATTCGGCCCGATCGTGATGCCGCAATCGCTTTGAGAATCATCGTCAGTTCAGATTTACGAACCGGCCGCTCGACTTCAATAGATACGCCGTCGCGGACGATGATCCGGAGCAATCTCCCTGATGACGCCGCCTCAACCGTGCCGATCGCGACGAGCTCTGTTCCACGTATCGCTCGTGAACGTTTCCGTTCACGGCTCAGCCAGTATTGCAGCGTGCGATGGGAAGGCCACGGTCCTTCACGATTGCGAGGCCCCGGCGTAGGTGGGGGCTTTTAACGGTTACAGAGGCCATAGATGAAGCAATCGGAACACACGGCGAGAACACACGAATATGCGTATTTCCCGACGGGGCATACATTATTCATTATTCCGGAGCTGGTTCGGGGGGACAAATGAAGCTCAAGAACTCTTCGGTGGGATTGAAATCGGCACTCAGAGATCTATCCGATGCACGGTCGTTCCTTACTGCGCTACGTGAAGACAGCAACGTGCTCAAGCCAATATCAATTCCACGTTGTGATTCTCAAGCATTTGTTGAACTTCCTGCGGGACCTCGGAATTCGTTACGATTCTGTCCACTGTATCTATCGACATTACTCGGGACATCCCTGTTTTACTAAACTTTGCGGTGTCGACGATGACTGTGACTTGATTGCAAAGCTCAACGACACGCCGCCGAACCTCGATGAGGTTCAGGTTGAAGCCGGTGACGCCCTTGTCTTCCGAAACACCTGCGGCTCCGAGAAAATACCGGTCTATGTGAAACTCCCTTAGATTGTTAATTGCCATCGATCCGGTTACCGACTTGTCGTGAACGTTCACAGCACCGCCAAGAATTATGACTTCTACCTGCGGTTTGTCACACATTGCATTGGCAACCGCGAGAGAATTGGTGATGCATGTGAACCGGCACTTCGGATCTACCGCTTTCACCATTTCCAGAATGGTGCTCCCGCAATCAAAAAAGACAGTTTCATTATCTTCCAGGAGCTCCGCAGCCTTTGCTCCGACTCTCGACTTTTCCGCTTGGTGCTCCTGCGGCATGTATACCGCTCCCAGTGACTGCGAGGAGCCACCCAGAGCCGCAACGCCTCCGCGTCCAATCCTAATCTGGCTTTCTTGTTCGAGTTTGCGGAGATCTCTTCTCAAGGTCGATTCAGAGACTTCCGTCTGTTCCGCAAGCTCTTGGATACTCACGATACCTCGGGAGTTAATAATCGAGAGTAGCTCTCTTTGGCGTTCCATTGGCAATCTTGCCATTTCCTGTTAACTCCCTTCGGAAGGCCGACATGACCTTCTCCCATATCGCGATACAAATGATCGAAAAGGTAGCAAAAGGTCTCACGATGGTAAAGCTGGCTGTCAATTCGGCCAGAAGCTCCTTCCTCTATGACTGAAAATGCCGATTGATAATGGCTAATTGCGATATGACAAAAAATGAAATAAAACATTTTTTTACATTCAATTAATATCAAAAAATGACTATAAAAATTTGACTACAGTCATATATGGGTGTAGGATGCTTCCATCATGCATAAAAAACGTGCATGAGGAGCTTTTTGTTTGACAGATATTGATATTTCTGGTATACTGTATACCTGTGAAGAAGCTAAGTCTGGAATCGGCGATGGAGCAGGTCCGCGATGCCCTCACGGAGGCCATAGTGAATGGTGATATCGCGCCGAACCAACCACTGAGCGAACGGGATCTATCCATCGAACTTGGAGTTAGCCGGACGCCTGTGCGCGAGGCTCTTTATGCGCTGGAGAGGCTCGGATTTGTTACGCGCAAGACTCGTGTTGGCTGGCGGGTGGCGGTCCCTGACATCGATTCCGTCAGGGAGATTTTTGAGCTTCGAGAATTGATAGAGTCTGCGGGTGTGGAAAAGGCCGTCACTCTTCCGGACAACGCCCTGGAACGTCTTGTGACGCTCTTCGATTCGTTCTCTGAGGATGACATCACCGGCAGGGTCCATGAGTACCTCGAGAGAGACAAAGAGTTCCACAACAGAATTGTCTTGGCTACCGACAATTCGAGGATCATTACCATATACGAGCAAGTTGCGCTCCACATCGACTGGTTTCGTCACATCGTGTCTTACCGTATTCAGGAGCGCATTCGTCAAAGTTTTAACGAGCACAGGGAAATAGGCAATGCACTGGCAGCACGTGACGCAGTGAAGGCCCGGGATTTGCTTTTCGATCACCTATCCCATGTAAAAAGTGAGTTTTTAAGTCTTATGGAATATCTGAGGCAATGAACTTGGTCTGCGGCTCGGGTCGGAAGACGTTAGAAAAGGGAGGTGCAGCGAAACGGAACATCATTCGTTTCACCGGACGCGGCCGGTTCCCTGTGCAATCGGAAAACCGACCGTTTCAATTGGTAATTCCCTGGGATTCCAGCGGAAATAGATACTCATAAGGAGGATCGCATGATGCGAGCAGTTGGCCGAAAAGGCCTGGTGGTGTTGGTCGTAGCAGCACTGATGGTTGGTGGAGCACTCAATGTTAGTGCAAGTGGACAGCAGGAAGGGGGAAGCGTAGAAACAGTCACCGTCAAGTTGGGAGTAGGTGACCCTGCGCAGTCGTCGGTAGGAGTAACGGCAGAGCACTTTGCCGAATTGGTCGACAAGGCGACCAACGGTACCGTACAGGTCGATGTGTTTCCTGACGGAGTGCTTTTCGGGGGTGACCAGAACGCAGCGGTTAACATGGTGGAAGACGGATCCATGGACGCTACCATCCTCTCCACTTCCGTTTATGCGTCCTTTGAAAAGCGGATGAACGCAATCAGTCTTCCGTACCTATTCGCTAACTACGATGAGTTCACAAGCTTTCTTGAAGGAGAGCCCGGGCAGACCCTCTTGGACTCGCTCGATAGGCTGAACACTGTCGGCCTCGCCATGATGATCCGGACATTTCGGAACGTAACCAACTCGGTTCGTCCGGTTGAGACCCCGGAGGATCTGGGAGGGCTCAAGCTTCGCGTGCCCAACAACCGTCTGTGGGTTGAATTCTTCGGTCCGCTCGGTGCTGATCCGACGCCGATGGATTTTAAAGAGGTTTACACCGCTCTTCAGCTCGGCACTATCGACGGTCAGGAAAACCCGGTTGAGGTTCCCTTGGCGAACAAGTTCTACGAGGTTCAGGACTATCTCTCCATGACCGAGCACATTGGCGACGGTTACATTCTTGCTTTCAATAAGGATGTCTGGAACCAGCTTGACTCGGATACTCAGGGCGCCGTCCGAGAAGCCGCAATGGAGACTGCCCGGTTCAAGCTTGACTATGACCTGAGTGCAGAGGAGCAGATTATCGAAGGGCTCGAAGCTGAGGGAATGCAGGTCAACCGTCTTACGCCTGAGCAGAAAGCAGCATTTCAGGAAGCTGCTCTTGAGCTCTATCCTCGGTTTGAAGAGCTGGTTGGTGCTGAGTTCATGGAGCAGTCTCTCGACTTTTTGGGTCGATAGCTCTGTCGATACTCGAATGCAGCAACATTGTCTAATGACCGTCTAGATTTATAGACGAATGACGACAAGCAATCTTGAGAACGCCTCCCCAGTCCGGCTGGGGAGGTCTCTCACCGAACGTCGGAGGTTCGGATGAAAGAACGAGGTGTCCTTTGGACCGTAGTTGACGGCGTCCTCCTTATTAGCGTAGGAGGAATGCTGGTGACGGTTCTTCTTCAGATCGCAACCCGGCTGGCCGGCAACTCAGTACCGTGGACCGAAGAGCTTACCCGAAACCTATTCGTCCTGACCATTTTTATGGGGCTCGCAGTTGGTTTTCGACGGGTCGAGCACGCTCGGATGACGTTTCTACTACGATACTTCCCCAGCACGCTGCAAAAGATGCAGCCTCACTTTTATGTCGCGGGAGGACTCTTGTTTTTCGGAGTTCTTGCATATCGTGGCGTTATTCTCAGTCTTCAGCAGTATCGGAGTGGCGAGATATCACCGGCCCTGGGCATACCAATGTTTCTCGTAACGGCACCGATACCAATCGGTGCAGTACTAGCGATCATAGCCATTTTACAGAGTGTTTACGGCGACAAAGTGACTCGAGAAAAACTGCTTCAATCGGATGAAGAGGGCATTGTGGACGCGGAGATGGAAGAGCACTCCGCCGAAGTAATGAACGATCTATGAGCACAATGCTTCTTGGTATCTTCTTTGTTCTGAGCTTGCTCGGACTGCCGTTGGCAGTTTCTCTCGGACTCGCAGTTACGTCGACTTTGATAGTTTTCGACATGTCTCTTGCCGTAGTCGCCCGGGCAATGTACACGTCCATGAACAGCTTTCTACTCGTTGCGGTTCCCTTGTTCGTTCTGGCGGGACTGGTGATGGACAGAGGTGGTGTGGCCGATCGCATTTTTGGAGCCGCAAATACGGTGGTGGGGCGGTGGCGTGGAGGTCTCGGCCACGTAAACATTCTGGCGAGCATGATTTTCGGTGGCATTTCCGGATCGTCCGTCGCGGACGTTGGAAGTTTGGGACCACTCGAGATCAAGGCCATGACCGATCACAAGTATCCACGGCCTTACGCCGCAGCGGTGACAATGGTTACATCCACGCTGGCGTCGATCGTTCCCCCAAGCATTCTAATGATAATTGCGGCCGTGGCGGCAAGCCAATCGGTGGGCGCGGCGCTCGCCGGTGGACTTGGTCCAGCCATTGTCTTGGGTGCGGCGTTCATGATCGTCAACTACGTGCTCTCCGTGAGAAACAAATACGGCGAGAAATTGTCGGTGACCGCGAAAGAGGCCTTGAGGTCCATTGCGGGGGCGATACCGGCGCTCTTTTCACCCATTATTATCCTGGGTGGGATATTTCTCGGCTTTGTAACTCCCACCGAGGCAGCCGGTCTGGCGGTTGTGTACACCCTGCTCATCGGTGCCTTTGTCTACCGTAAGTTCCGATGGAAGGACCTTCCGGGAATCATCATCCAGGCAGGGGCTACTACCGGAACTATTCTCCTGATTGCGATGACCGCCGCGATCGCTACCTACATTTTCACCATAGATCGGCTGCCACTGAAGGTCAGCGAGGCGATCCTTTCGTTCTCTCAAGATCCGACGATCGTGCTTCTTCTTATGGGTGTGGTGTTCATAATCGTGGGAATGTTTATGGATATCATTGCGGCGATCCTCATTCTCACTCCCGTTGTCTTTCCGACAGCTATGTCGGTCGGCATCGATCCTATCCACTTTGTGGTCTTTATGGTGACTGCATTGTCGATTGGACTCTCCACTCCACCTGTAGGGGTGTGCTTGTTTGCAACGTCCCTGGTGTCAAACCTACGAATCGAGCAAATAGTACGGGCGGGTGTCCCGTATTACATGATTCTGCTTCTGTTTCTCGGTATCGTCGCCCTCTTCCCGGAGATCGTTCTGATCCCGGTTAGATTGCTGATGTAGAGTCGGGCAACAGGTAATCACCCAAAAACATCTACACTAATAGGAGAACTGTGTGAAAGATAACCGACAAAACCATAATTCCAGCTTCATTGACGGTGTCTGGATAGATAGTAGTTCGAGTGAGCCGTTCGCGGTTCGGGATCCGGGCGATACGCGCAAGGTAGTCGCCACATACCTGACAGCCGGTGAAGAGGAGACGCTCAATGCAGTAGCGGCCGTGAAGCGTGCCTTCGGTGCCTGGGCTACAACACCTGCGTCCGACCGCGCGCAGTATGTCTACGCATTGATAGACCTGTGGCGAGACCGGATCGAAGAAGTTGCTCGAACAGCCACAAGCGAGATGGGTAAGCCCTTACGAGAATCCCGGTCCGAAGCTACACGGGCTATCGTAGAAATGCGGTACTGGGCGGCTGAAGCGCTTCATCTGGGGGATCGAACCTTCGAGAGCACGAGGCCAAATACGGTGGCCTATACTATTAGGCAGCCGATCGGTCCTGTAGCGGCAATAACCCCGTGGAACTTTCCAATCCTAACACCTCTACGCAAAGTCATACCCGCCCTCGTATGCGGATGCACGGTGATACTAAAACCTGCGGTGCAGGCCCCGGGGCCCTCGGTTCTGATCGCGGAGATGCTGGAGAAGGTCCAGCTTCCCAAGGGGGTTTTCAATTTGATTGTCGGCTCCGGGCGCTCGGTTGGTGGAATTCTGACTGCTAATCCGGACATAGCCGGCATCAGTTTTACCGGTTCTACCCAGGTTGGTCTCGCTATTGAACGCGTTGCCGCCGACAGAAATGCCAAAGTTCAGCTCGAAATGGGCGGAAAGAACGCGGCAGTAGTCGCTGACTATTCAAACATCGACCACGCAGCGAAAGAGATCGTAAACGCGGCATTCACCACCTCTGGACAACGTTGCACGTCAGTGAGCAGGGTGATCGTCCTCAAAGAGCAGCAGAAGGAGCTGGAAGCGGCTCTGAAGCGGTACGCAGAGGAACGGAAAGTGGGACACGGTCTCGACGAAGAGAGTGAAATGGGACCCGTTTCCAACGACGAACAAATGGAAAAGGTAGAACACTACATCAGCCTTGCCCGAAACGGCGAAGGACACATCATAACCGGCGGCCATCGGAGTTCCGAAGAGGGCTACTATTTTGAACCGACGATTGTTACGGACGTCCGCCCCGACTCTCCCTTGGCAACAGAGGAGATATTCGGTCCCGTCCTGACGGTGGTTCCGGTAAAGGACTTCGAGGAGGCGGTGTCCGCCAACAACGGTACCGTGTACGGGCTAACTTCAGCGATATTCACCGACCGAATGGAGTTCGCTCACCAGTTTACTATGCGCTCCGAGGCGGGAATGGTGCACGTCAACCACGGTACCTCCAGCGAAGGGCACCTTCCTTTCGGTGGGTGGAAGCAATCAGGGCAAGGCGCGTTCGGCATTGGAGACACTTCGAAAGAGTTCTTCACCAATCTTAAAGCCGTCTATCGAATGAATCCGGCGGGATAAGCCCTGCAGGTATTTGAGGAGAGATCGAAATGCACAACTACGTACATCGCCAGTTCGGCTACCGTATGCCCGCGGATGTACAGTTTGGACCGGGTTTAGCCTCACAAATTGGAGAAGTCACAAAGAGTCTTGGAGGTACCAAAGCTCTGGTGGTAACTGATGCCGGCGTTATCAACGCCGGTGTAGCACAGAAGGTCTACGCCGGTCTGGACAACGGGGGAGTCGGATACGAGGTTTTTTCCGACATAAAGGCGGAGCCGGACGCGAAGGAAGTCGAGGCGGGGGTGGACCTTGCTAAGAAAACCGACTGCGACGTGGTTGTCGGCGTGGGTGGAGGCAGCTGCATGGATGCCGGAAAGGCGATATCCGCGATGATGACCAACGAGGGGCATATTCGCGACTACGCTGGTCTCGGGCTGATCAAGAATCCCGGCGTACCTCTGGTAGCGGTGCCAACCACCGCCGGTACCGGAAGTGAGGCGACGATTTGGGCCGTCATATCTGAGAAGGAGCGGGACAACAAGTTCGGGGTCGGCAGCTACCTGATCGTTCCGAAAGTGGCGGTGTGTGATCCGGAGCTCTCCCTTACGCTTCTGCCGAGGATGACCGCCCTCTCAGGTATAGATGCGCTCGCCCATGCTCTCGAGTCCTTCATCAACAAGGCAACGCAGCCGATCTCCGAGGCTCTCTCGGAGCAGTCGATTACCATGATCGGCCGATCCCTGCGGAAGGCGGTTCATTGGGGCGAAAGCCTGGAGGCGAGGTCTGACATGCTTCTGGCCTCCACCATGGCAGCGATGGCGTTTAATCCCACGCGGCTGGGGCTTTCTCACGCCCTGGCGATGCCGCTCGGGGCCAAGGGCCATGTGCCCCATTCCGAGGCGGTGGCCGTCACGCTGGGCCCGGTGATGCGATTCAACTTGCCGGCCAATCACGAAAAGTTCGCTCGGTTGGCTGTATTGCTGGGCGAAAACCCCCGGGGATTGTCTCTTCCCGAGGCGGCGGAACTGGGAGTTGTTTCTCTGGAGCAGCTGCTTCGGGACGTCGATGCTCCCGATAGTTTTGCTTCCTACGGTTACTCGGAATCTTTGCTTAAGGAAATCGCTGAAGATGGTATGGAGTCTGGAAATGTCCCCGTCAATCCGCGGATCACAAAGACCGAGGATCTTCTGGACATCCTCAAGCAGTGCGTATGAGCCACAAAGGACAGACATCCCTCAAAGCAATGTATCGTCCCGAGGGGCTTATCGATTTCTGTACTGCAATCTTTGCAGGAGAAGGGCTCACTGACGCAGACGCGAGACTTGTCGCCGATTCGCTGGTACACGCCAACCTGAGGGGGGTAGATTCCCACGGGGTAACTCGTGTTCCGATCTACGTCAAGCGACTACAAAAAGACGTGGTGGAGAAGGAACCGAATATCCAAGTTCTCTCGGAGGCCCGGAGCACCGTGCTGTTGGACGGTGGCAACGGAATGGGCGCTGTCGTAGCGACTCGTGCCATGTCGGAGGGCTTGCGCAAGATGCGGGAGAGCGGCTCCGCATCCGTCGCCGTGAGGAACAATAACCATGTCGGCGCAGGCGCATATTTTGCGGCGAAGGCCACCGCGGAAGGGGCGATTGTGTTTATCTACTCAAACGCCCCACCGACGATGGCGCCGTGGCACGCCCGGACGCCGTACTTTGGGACAAACCCGTATTGCTTCTCGGTACCGGCGCGAAAGCACCCCAACATCGTTTTGGACATGGCTACCAGCGTGGTCGCCCGGGGAAAGATCATAGTAGCTGCCGAGAGAGGGGAAGCTATCCCCCCGGGCTGGGCGATCGACGAAGAAGGACGAGAGACAACGGACGCCCAAGCAGCCTTGGACGGCTGTGTATTGCCGTTTGGTGGACCGAAGGGATCCGGTATAGCGTTGATGATCGACATTCTTGGTGGGGTGCTCTCCGGCGCCGGTTTCGGCCGCGGCATTGGAGATCTCTACAGAGAGCTTTCGGTTCCCCAAAACGTCGGCTCGTTCATACAGCTCATAAATATTGCGCGATTCATGCCCATGGAACGATTCCTAGACAGGATTGATACGATGATCGACGAAATAAAGGCCCTAACCCCGGTGCCCGGTGTAAATGAGGTCATGCTTCCCGGCGAATTGGAGGCTCGGACCGAGGCGATTAGGTCGACTGACGGTATACCACTGCCCGAGGACGTTGAGTCGATGCTTATGGAGTACGGAAAGGACACGGGCTTTTCCTTGTCGGAATGTCGTGTTTAGCAGTGGTGCCGATTCGTAAGGAGAACGAGAAAAGATGAATACGATTCGTCTCTATACGCGAGGTAAAAGAGTGGCCCAATCCTATATGGATCGTCTCAAAGAGGTCTCCACTCCTTCGATCTCCGATTCGTTGGAGAGAACGCCGGGAGCTCCGGGGCTTCTTCCGGTGGGAAACTGCCTTGCCTCTCTGAAAGGCAAGCCCTTGGTTGGACGTGCATTCACAGTGAGAACCAGGGCCGGAGATAATTTAGCCGTGCATAAGGGGCTCGACCTCGCGGAGCCCGGAGATGTGTTGGTGATCGACGCCGGGGGATTTGTGCAGAACGCCATTCTCGGCGAGCTCATGAGTAGCTACGCCCACATCAAGAAGCTTGCAGGCATTGTTGTGGACGGAGCAATCCGTGATTCGGCAGCGATATCCGCGGGGCCGATACCCGTTTTCGCTCGAGGAGTGTCGCACTTGGGGCCATACAAAAGCGGACCGGGAGAATTGCATGGACCCGTTTCGATCGGTGGCTATGTTGTAAATGACGGTGATGTGGTGGTTGCGGATGCCGACGGGGTGGTGTTCATCGCAAAGGACCGCATTGAAGAAGCAACTGCGGCCGCGGAAGCGGTGATTGCCAAGGAAAAGGGCCAGCGGGAAGCTATCCGCGAAGACCGTTGGGACCGCTCGTGGGTTGACGCCATGGCTAGCGTAGTAAGCGTCGAACCGGATGAAGATTTCTTGAGTTGAATACCTGAGGAGGACATAAACATGCATATAGGTAAAGAGATACGATTAGCGCGACTCTTGAACCCGAAATCGAAGCGATTGCTCGGCATCACGATGGATCACCCCATCACTCGGGGTGTTCTGCCCGGGCTCGAAGATGTGCGGAGCGCCTTGAAGCGGGTGATCGCCGGGCGACCGGACTCGATTACGCTTCAGAAGGGAATTGCTCAGAACTTTTTCGAGCCCTGCATCGGTAAGGTTGCACTGATAATGAAATCTACCGCGTACTCAACGGCATACCATCCTTCGTATGATACGCCTGTTGCGGATGTGGAGGAGGCGATACGACTTGGCGCGGACGCCATTTCCGTAGGTGTCATCGTGGGTGGGCCCGAGCAGACCGAACAACTAACGCATCTCGGACGGGTCAGCAAGGAGGCTCTCTCGGTGGGCATGCCGCTCGTCGCACACATCTATCCCAAGGGTACGATGGTAAAGGACCCAAATCAGTCTGATGCCCTTGCATACGCCGTTCGAGTGGGAGCCGAGCTTGGTGTCGACATCATCAAGACACTTTGGAGTGGATCCGCCGAGAGCTTCAGGAAAGTCATTGAAGCGTGTCCCACTCGAGTCGCTCTTGCCGGTGGAGCGGGGGGAAACAAGCTTGAGGACTACTTTCAAATGACCCGGGATGGGTTGGATATCGGTCTTGCCGGTGTAACGTATGGACGGTTCGTTTGGCAGGATGCAAAACCCGCGGCGGTTATTCGAGCGCTTGCGGCGCTACTCCATGACGATGCAACTGTCACCGAGGCGCTACGGGTCTACAACGAGACATCGGTCGATGGGGAGTAACCGGATGCGAGGTGCGCAACTCAGGGCACCCAATGACATTGTGGTAACCGACGTTCCCATACCCGATCTAGGGCCTGGGGATCTGCTCTTGCGGGTCAAAGCTACCACAATTTGCGGGACGGATGTGCGCATATTTAGCGGCAAAAAGACTCGCGGGGTGCGCTATCCCTCCATTATCGGGCATGAGTTTTCCGGGGTGGTCACCGACACTACTCCAGAGATTACCGATTTTGCCGAAGGCGACGCGATAAGCGTGGACCCAGTAATACCGTGCGGCCATTGCGAGTACTGCCTGTCGGGGATGGAGAATGTCTGTGCGAACAGACGAGCGATAGGGTATGAATTTGACGGTTCCTTCGCCGAATATGTGAGGATTCCCGCCGCAGCTGTTCAGGCCGGTAATGTTTGCAGGATACCGGCGGGAACATCTTGGGAAGCTGCTGCACTGGCGGAGCCGCTTGCCTGCTGCATAAATGGACAGAACAGGGTGGGTATTCCTTTGGGTTCCACGGTTCTCGTTATGGGAGCTGGTCCCATTGGCTTGATGCACATCCGATTGGCAAAGCATCGAGGGGCTCGCACGGTCATTGCCAGCGAGCTTCACGAGCATCGGAGAGACGCGGCACACACTTTTGGGGCGGACTTGGTATGCGATCCTCGGGGGGAAGACGTACAGGATATCGTCCTGAAAGCAACCGGCGGACTAGGAGCGGATGTTGTGATCCTCGCAATCGGTCAACCGAAGCTCGCCGAGGAAGCAGTCGGACTCTGTCGGAAGGGCGGGAAAGTGAGTCTCTTCGCTGGATTCTCTCCCGGTAGCTCCGTGAACATCGATCCCAACTTAGTCCACTACAACGAGGTTGCGATAACCGGCGCGAGCGCGTTGACGCGGCAGGACTACCGAAACGCACTCGCTCTGGTCTCACAGGAAGAGTTCGGGATCGATAGGCTGGTCACTCACCGGTATCCGCTTGAGGATATGGGAGAGGCCCTTGCGGTTGCTGAGCAAGGAACGGACAGTCTCAAGGTGGCGATCCAGACGTGACTGACGCGATTATCGGGATTGATGCAGGAAGCAGCAGCGTAAAAGTTGTTGCTTACGCCATCGACGGAGAAACCCTCTGCAAGTCTCAACAGCCGGTGGAAGTGTTGGTTCCCAAGGCTGGATGGGCGGAATTGGACTTGCTGGCGTACTGGGATGCTACTGCTCGTGCGCTACGGGAAGTAACCTCCCGTGTCCACAGCGTTCTAGGTATCGGACTTTCCACTACCGCCCCGACCACGATTCTATTTGATGAAGCGTTGGGGCCGCTGAGACCCGGTATCACTTATCTGGATAACAGAGCCCACCGAGAGCTGGAAAGCGTGGAGGAGAGCCTTCCAAAGGATCAGGACTACTTCGGCCTTGTAGGCAACCGACTTGGTCTATCGACTTGCGCCGCTGCCAATGTGCAGTGGGTCAGACGAAAGGAGCCCGAGATCTGGAACGCGGTCCACAGAATAGGATTCTTGAACTCTTATCTGTCCGCCCGCTTCACGGGTCAGGCGCTCATTGACTGGACGCACGCTTCTTATTCGGGCCTCTACTCTCTCCACGAAAGACCTACGCAGTGGTCCGATGCCCTTCTCGGTGCTCACGAGATTGACCGTGATCTGCTGTTCGACATTCAGCCACCCTACAGGGCGGCCGGGTATGTAACGGATTCTGCTGCTCGGGAAACGGGCCTCAGCGACGGCATACCGGTGGCAAACGGCTCAGCAGACACTGCCGCTGCTGCCTTCGGGCTGGGAGTGATCTACGGTCAGGACGCCTTCGAATCGGTCGGTACGTCGGGTGTTTTGAGCTTTGTCCTAGACGAGCCTCTGTTTGATCCGGTCTTTCTCAATCGACGGCATGTCCTCGGCGATAGATGGCTGGCTCACGGTGCGATGTCTATGTCAGGAGGATCTGTAGACTGGGCGAGACGAAACGTCTGGCCGGAGCTCACCGATTTGACGTCCTTTGAGGAACTTGCCCAAGAGTCTGTTCCCGGAGCCAACGGAACAATCTTTCTGCCGTATCTATCCGGGGAGAGGAGTCCGATTTGGGACTCGGATGCCAACGGCGCCTGGTTAGGGTTGACGAGAAGTACGAGTAGGGCAGACATGGCTCGAGCCATCTTTGAGGCGGGAGCATATGCGATGAGACAGATCATGGTTCGAGCTAGGGAGCGTTGGAACTGGACCGCAAACGTCTTGCTCGGTGTCGGTGGTGGAGCGAAAAGCAGCCTTTGGAACCAGATAAAAGCGGATGTTCTTCGGCTTTCGTACCAACCCGCCGTAGCCGGCGATGCCGCCGCCTACGGTGCTGCTCTTTTGGGTGGTATTGCGGCCGGAATTTTCGAAGGTCCGGAGGATCCTCGTATTGTGCATCCAGCCGGTGGAGCTGGGGTGATTCACCCTCAGGGTCCGCACGTGTGCACCGCCTACGATGCCATGTTCGAGATCTACAATGCCGCGTATGAGCCCCTGTCTGAGACTATGCACGGTCTGGCGAACGAAAAACGAAACACCGATATGTGACTGGACGAAGATTAGCCCGGAAATCTCACAAATGAAATAAAAAAGGGCCCGGCAGTCTGTCACAATTCATTCACCACAAAAGAATTAAAGGACAGTACCGAGGCCCAGTATGCAAACACGGTGTGCGGGAAATCAGTTTGAGTTTCAAGACTTGGGGAAACGCCGGATAGTTGCCTCATTCGACGGCGGCACAATCACTTCTGACGCCGGTGCGCTGTTGCTTCGGGAGGTGGACCTGAGGACCGGCGTGCTCGAACGGTTTACCGCGTGCTTCAGCGATCGACGGGAGGCGAGCTACGCCGAAGACCCGGTGCATCAACTTGTAGCTCAGCGGGTCTACGGTCTGTGTCTCGGATACGAGGATCTGAACGACCATGAGCACCTGCGGTACGACCCGCTGTTTGCGGCGCTCTGCGAACAACCCGATGCGTTGGGCATGTGCCGACGTCGGGAACGCGATATGGGGAAGCCGCTCGCCGGGAAGTCCACGCTGCACCGCCTGGAAAGCGCTCCCTCGGGCGGAAGCCGACGCCAAGACTGGCGCGGTTGTTGAAGTCCGTGAAGCCGTCCGCGCCGTCGTTATTTTCTTGGTAGGGTTCATTGATGAAGTACGCACGCAAGATCCGGGTAGACGGCACGAGCTTTCCGTCATCGCCATACACGAATCGTGTGGAACGTTCACCTTACGTGTAGCTGGCTCAGGAGTCCGTGGACTCACAGGGTTCTCCCATCTTCCTTCTCGCTATGTAGATAGCAGATCATTCCGTTATTGGCATACTTCTTGCGTTCTCGCAATGGAGGTGACGAATAAGACCAAAACGGACAATCGTGTTGATCGAATTTCGTCTGCACTGGTCATCGTTTGACCTGCTATTCGATGGTGGTTTCGATGAGGAATACTATACAGCTACTCCGGGGGCAGCATAGATGAAACCGATCACGATCAGATTTCTGGTCCTTTTTGTTTTGGGCCTGTGGCTTAGTCATGTCGCGTTTGCTGACAGAACGACCCGGGCGTCGGACAATGCCGTTTGGGTCGAGTTCTTGTATGACGGACAAGTGGATGCGTTCGTCGAGGTTTATCCTGAGGCGAGTGGGATCGTATCTGCAACGATTATGCTCGGCCCCGGTTCCCCAAGCGCCGAGGTTCCGTTGCCGCCGGGCAACTATCGTATCGACATAGGTTCGGTTCGAGACTTCGATGTTGCACGGACGGATCAGATATCGATAGGCCCGGAACCGGGACAGACGATCAGTGTCCCGAATCCGGGGCAGAGCGCGCGCGCCGTCGTGGAGGTTCTTCGCGATGAATACTACCGCGCATCGGCGCAGGAAGCGTCTCTCATGTTTCTGCGTCGCTCCCGAGGACGGACGCGTTGGGCGTTTTTGGGTGCGGGAGTTGTGGCGGGAGCCGCCTCGGGTTTCATGTACCTCGAAGGTCAATCAGCGTATCAAGACTATAGCAACGCGACGACGACGAGCGCCGCTCAGCAAGCACGAACCAGGGTTGAGTATTCGTCGAACATGGTTATAGGTCTCGGCGCCGGCGCGGCCGCGGGATTGCTCATCGCCCTGATATCGCAGATACGGATGCCGAGTACCCGTGAGGCCGCAGCGACACGGCGCGACGCCGAGCGCTCGCTCGCTGATGCCGAACGCGAGTACGATGCCTTGTCGGCGAGATCGAGTGCGCGGTCGGCGATCGAACGGGAGTTTGGTGAATGAACGTGCGGTGTCGAGCCCCAAAGAACGCAGCACTCACCCTGTTTTTCTGGTTGGTCACGATAGGCGGGGTTTACGCCAATTCGGGCGGAACGATTTCGATGCGATATGATCCGGGGCCCGGCGAGGATGGCCGGCCGTTTTCAATCGAGTACCAATGGGCGTACGCAACGGGGTTGGAGGACCACCGCGTCTCGATGACCATGACGGGCAACACGGTGACGGCGGGAGGTCGCAGGTACACGCAGGCCGATTTGCAGCGTATCTTTGCCGCCCGTGCCGAGCGAGACGGTACCAAAGTCGGCGTCGAAAACCAGTTGCGCATGTACGGTCCTGCGTCGCTCCAGGTGGAAGCTACCGTTGAAGCGGGTGGCCGAACTGCAAGAATGAATCTCTCCTTTGGTTTTGCCGAGGCGAGCTTTTCCGGTTCCGGCATCAATGGAATTGGATGGAACCAATCGACGCTGCAGGCATTGGGAATCGACCGCGATGAGTTCGAACGACTCACCAGGAGTGGTGAGGTACGGGTCACCACCGCGCGAATCGTCGATGTGACATGGAACAATTGGGTCAACAACTTGTCGGAAACTATCGCTGATGCACAACGCCCGGCTACCACCGAAGAAGCTGCCTCCTCAGCAGGAAATCAGTCAGACGGCGCCCAATCGCAAGCCGCAAACGTTACCCGACTTTCAGCGCAGCGACGGACCCGCGCTCCGCAGGCACCCCAATCCAGTTATAACTGGCAGCGCGATTACGCAGCCTTTCAGCAGGACACTGCGAGAATCCAGCAGATGGGAGACACCCTAACCAGCGCGATGGATCAGACCTTTTCTGCAATCCGGAACTGGCAAGAACAGCAGCAGCGCCAACGGAGGTGGGAAGCCGCGGCAAGTTTAAACACCTCCGGGCAGAGTCCGGAGCAGATGATTCGACAAGTTGAACAGCAACAACGGGAGCTGGAACAACTCGCCGCGGAGCGGCGTGCTGAACTCCAACGCGAGATGGAAGAGATGCGACGGAAAGCCGATCAGGCAATCCAGAATGCCAATACAGAGGCGGAAGCGATCGCCGGTGGTGTGATGGGCCTCGCGGCGATCGCTGGTGAGGTGGGCGGTAGTGCGGCGATAAACCGACAGCAACGGCAGGCGAACCAGGAGTTGGAGCGGCAACTGACCGAAGCGTTCCGCGAAATCCAGCGTGACATTACCCGCGATATCGACTCGAGCATCGATATAGCCATGCAGGGTAAGGCTCAAACGCTTTTTCCAGAGCAGTTCGCCTATTTTGAAGAGGTGATCGCCTACTACAGCGATTACAAACGGCAAATCGATAGTGGCTTCACCATCCGGAATACCGACTGGATGTATCCGCAGGGGCGTCGCCCCAGGGAACCGCGGCTCGGCAGTCGGCCCGACTACACCACGGCTACGATCAGCAGCCTCATGCGCAACAAATGGGCGATGCTCGAACAACGCGAACCGTATAGCGATGAGACGCGCGATTCGCTCTACTTTCTGACCGGGGTCGCTATCGATCGGTTTCAGCGACGCCCTGAGCCCTACTATTACCGGAGTTTGCTCACCGACGACGTGATCGACCGGTATCTGCTCTCGCGGCAGGCGGACAAGCTCGGCAACGACCAAGTGTACAGCCGCAAGGCACAGCAGGACCGTGTGAGCCTGTCGACAGCGTTCTTCGAAGCGCTGTCGGCGAACAATCGGTCGATGATTCGCCGGGTTTGGCAAATTGGACTTGCGACGGAACTCCGGAACGTCGCTGGCGAGGGCGCGTATCTCTATTCACTCAGTCGGAACACGAACGCCCTGGATTATCTTCTTGGTTTGGAAAGCTCGAGCGAGCGCCGGCGTTTAGCCCAGAGCCTATTGGTGCTCGCGGCAAGTAAAGGCTTGGTGGACGGCATCGACGTGTTGATTGATCGTGGGGCCGATCCCGAGCGGCGCGATGGTTCGACCGGGGCGACGCCGGTCTTGGCGGCAGCGTCGGAAGGCCAACTCGGGGCGGTCTCACATCTGTCGGACAACCACGGAGTAAACGCAAGAGCTGCGTTCGATGACGCCAACCGTCTGGGTTTTGACGCTGCGCGTTTTCATCTTGCTCGTTACCTCTTTGGACAGGCTGTATCACGAAACCAACCATCATTGATCGGTAACGCACTTGTGTACGAGGCCGCCGTAGTCCATACCACGTATCGTGGCGGAACCTCATACCTCGGGTACGCCGCAGCAAACGATCGGCGACTGTTCCTGGAAGCGGCATTCGACGCCGGGATCTCGCCCAATGCTACGGATCCCCGCGGAGTCTCCATCATTGGAGTGGCGATGGAGGGGAACGCTGAGGATGAAACGATCCGGTTGCTCGCCGGTGCCGGCGCTTCGCTTGAAGCAGTGGACAGTGACGGACGGACGCTCCTGCACTGGGCCGCTGAGATTACGCGCCCGCAATTGGTCTCGTATCTGTTGTCCCGGGGCGCACCGACCCGGCAGGCCGACAACTTCGGACGTTTGCCGTTACACGCAGCGGCTACCGGGCTCCCAAATCGAGAGTTCGAGCAGGTCCTGGGGGCTACCGGAACGGTTGATGTTCCGGACAATGAAGGCAACACCCCGATTCACGTTGCATTGTCAGCGGCGCGCGCGGATCGGGCCTTTCGCATGTTGGTTTTTGCCGACAGCGTTGATGTGCAGAATGATCAGGGTGCGAGCTACCTGCACCTCGCCGTTACGCGAGCGCCGCAATTGGTGACCACGTTGCTCGATGTCGGTGCGAAAGTGGATGCGATGGATGTGGCGGGCAATTCACCACTGCACCTCGCAATCACCAACGACCGGAATCGTGAAGCGTTGGCTATTCTCGCCGCCGGGGCGGACCTGACAATGCAGAACGCGGTGGGGCGCACACCCTTGCACGAGGCAATTGAGGACGGTGACCCAGCGTGGCCGTCGATGGTAGGAAACGGTGCCGCACTGCGCCTCACCGACGCCGAAGGAAACACGCCGATACATCAGATGCTCCAACGGGATTGGCGCCGCACCGCTGGGTTCATCTGGCGGTTTCAGCCGCCGGCGGACACCCCCAACGCCGGCGGAGCTACCTATCTGCACCTCGCCGCGCGCAATGGAGACCGCACGACGGTCGAGGCGCTGCTCGCGAACGGCGCCTCCCTTGACCTGATCGACGCGGAGGGAAACACTGCGCTGCACTTGGCGGCCCGCGCAGGGGCGTTGGAGACCGCGATGGTACTACTGCAGGCCGGCGCCGACCCGGCAGCACGCAACGCCGGGGGAAACACGCCTTCGGTAGTCGCGGGCGATGAGGGGCACGACGAAACCGAACGTTTTATTCGATTGTACCGGCGCAATCCGCGATACTTCCGGAGAGTGCTCAGGACCACATTGTCGTCAGGAGATTCGCGTGGTCAATAGAGAGTCGTTCTCGCCGGTAGAGGTCGCCGCGCAAGCCTGTGCCAGGTGCCGAAAGCACCACACCGGTTTCGCAATTTATGTTTCAAACATTGGAAGCGTGGCCATGAAGGATTGTATGCCCAAACGCAAACGCTTCTTGGCCCGTGCACTAACGGTTCTCGTTTTTCCGGTAGTATTTACATCATGCATTGACATGTTCGGCAGCCTTGATAACCCGGTGGACCCCAATTCAACGTCTCCCAATCCGTTCACTACCGAGGACGACCCGAATCTCTTAGAGGTTGAAAACATAATCTATGATTCGACAGATAGTGCGTTCGATGTTGTCTTGACCCGGATCTTGGAGGCTTCTCAATACGACATCATAGTTGACAGCCAAAGGAACCAAACTTCCGGCATAGTCTACCAAGGGAGCTTCACCACAAATCAGATCGCGATCCCGATTGTCGGGTTTCCACTATCGACGGTGTATTTTCGCGCCAGAGCCAGGGCCGACGGTGCAACGGGAGCGTGGTCCAACGAATTCAGCACCGCGATTCCGACCCACGTGGTGACCTACGACGCCAACGAAGCAACCTCTGGTACCGTCCCGGCCGATCAAACCAAGATTGTCGGCGTCGACCTCACGCTTGCAACGAACACCGGGAACTTGGCTCGCGACGGTTTTACCTTCGTCGGATGGAATACTCAAGCAGACGGATCGGGAACTGCGCACGCCGAAGGGGCGACCTACACAGCCGACGTCGATGTTACCCTGTTTGCGACGTGGGAGCCCTTTGAACTCGAAAAAATCATCGCCTCCGACGGTTCCAGCAGTGATGCGTTCGGTTTTTCGGTCGCGATCTCAGGGGACTACGCGATCGTAGGAGCACGGTACAATGACGACAACGGTTTCGATTCCGGAAGCGCCTACATCTTCCGGCGCACCGGAGCAAACACTTGGGACAGGGGCACCAAAATCCTCGCTCCTGACGGTGCCAGCCGTGACTATTTCGGTTATTCGGTCGCGATCTCCGGTGACTACGCAATCGTGGGCGCCTTTGGTGACGACGACAACGGTACCAGTACCGGAAGCGCCTACATCTTTCGGCGTACCGGTGGGAACATCTGGGACAACGGCACCAAAGTTCTCGCGCCCGACGGTACCAGCAATGATCGCTTCGGTATTTCAGTCGCGATCTCTAGTGACTACGCGATCGTGGGAGCACAGACCGACGACGACAACGGCAGCGATTCCGGGAGTGCTTACATCTTCCGGCGCACCGGAGCAAGCACCTGGGACAGCGGCACGAAAATCCTCGCGCCTGACGGTACGGGCGATGACAGGTTCGGTTATTCAGTCGCGATTTCAGGCGATTACGCGATTGTTGGAGCATGGCTTGATGACGACAACGGTAGCAATTCCGGAAGTGCATACATCTTCCGGCGGACCGGAGAAAACGCCTGGGACAATGGTACCAAGATCCTCGCCCCCGACGGTGCCGGCGGTGACCTGTTCGGTGTTTCAGTCGCGATCTCGGGAGACTCCGCGATGGTGGGCGCCTCTGGGGATGACGACAACGGTAGCAATTCCGGAAGTGCATACATCTTCCGGCGGACCGGAGAAAACGCCTGGGACAATGGTACCAAGATCCTCGCGTCAGACGGTTCCAGCAATGATTCGTTCGGTAGGTCAGTCGCGATCTCGGGAGACTCCGCAATCGCGGGTGCCTTTCGGGACGACGACAACGGTAGCGATTCCGGAAGTGTCTATGTCTTCCGGCGAACCGGAGCAAACACCTGGGACAGGGGCACCAAAATCCTCGCGCCCGACGGTGCCCGCGGTCATGGATTCGGTTCATCGGTCGCGGTTTCAGGCGATTACGCGATCCTAGGCGCCGAGTGGGGTGACGGCAACGTTGTCAGTGCTGGAAGCGCGTATCCGTTCATTGTGCAGTGATCGGCGAAGGTGCCAAACCCGTGCACGATGGCCCGAAACGGGGCATGGATCCATTCATCTGAGCCGATTTCCGCCATGGTATCCTCTTCGACAACCGCGATCGGCAGGGTGGGGCACTGCGTCTCCGCAAAGACATCGGGGGATCTCCGTGTCGTTCTTCACGTCGCGCCGCCTTCACCGGCGTGCGGAGGCGAGTCGCGCCACGTCCCGCGGCGGATCGTGCTCCTCGATCCAGCGATCGGCCACCGACGGATCGATGCGGCGCCTGAATGCAACGGCAGACCGGTACTTATCGTATCGGTAGCGCTCGAGATCGCCCCAGAAGCCGTCGCCGAGACGCGTCAGCTCCGACGCCAACCGAAGGACCAACAGTTGTATCTTGTTCACATTCGACTCGCGCAGCTCCACGACGGAAGCGACCCGTGATGCGATACGATCGAAGTATCGATCCATCACCGCGTCGAACAGCGCGTTCTTGGAACCGAAGTGTCTGTAGACGGTGGCCTTGCCGGTTCCGGCGCGGCAAGCGACATCCTCCATACCGACGCGCGAAAAACCGTTCCGAAGAAACAACTCCTCGGCGTGATCGAGCACTCGATTTCGCGTTCTTGCAACTCGGTCTGATTGTGTCACGGTGCTAACATCTTACATGGAAACGAATCGTAAATCGAAACAACCATACTGTAGGGAACGCGACAACCTCACCGTGCCCCGTCCGCGCGAGGGGGACGAATAGATCGGGGACGATCGCGGCGAAGGAGCGTTTCGTGCGGGATGAGACTCCGTTCCACGATTACGGTGCGATCGGCGAGACCCTGAACGATGAGAAAGAGTAGCGTATCATCGTCGGTGGTTTCATTGCATCGGGTGTCACCGCGGTTCGTCGTCGGCAACGATCAACTGTCCGCCCGGCACGATCTCGTCGGGAGGGACAACCTCCGGGATGTTTTCGCCTGCCTGTTTCATTCGTCGTAACAGGCGGGATCGCAAACGGTTGCAGACGGCGCGATGCGACTGCAGGTTCACGAGGTTGCGCAACTCATGTGGGTCGGCATAGAGATCGTAAAGAAACGTCTCCTGCATGACGGCACTCGTCGGTTGCCGCGTGCCAATTGGCGATTCGAAACTTCCTGGGGCACGCAATCCGTACTTCCAACGTCGGGTCCGTATCGCGCGACCGATTTCCGCTTCGCTGATTTGCACGAACACCTCACGGGGCCACGCCGCTCGAGAATCAGCGCCACCTCCGCCACGCAACAGGGGGAGAATTGAATTCCCTTCGAATGTGTCAGGAATGTCGATCCCACAGGCATCCAGCAGTGTCGGGGGCAGGTCAACATGACTCACAAGCTCCCCGATCGCACCACCGCCGGCGAACGGCCCACCTGAGAACATCGTCGGAACGCGAATGGACGCTTCGTGCAGGCTTCGTTTGTACTCGGAGTTGCGCGTCTTGAAGTGACATCCGTGATCCGAGGTGAAGAGGATAATAGTGTTGTCCAGGATGCCCAGACTCCGCACAACGTCGTGTACGCGCGCGAGTGCGTCGTCTATTCTTCTCACCATCGCGTAATAACCGGCTATGTGTTGATAGACGGTCGTTCCGTCGCCGTACAAGCTAAGCGCTGCAAGGTCAGGTGGAACCCATCGATTCTCGAAACGTTTGCGCGTGCCGTACGGCGCCGGGTAATCATCACGGGAGTTCTGGTGGTGCGGTTCGATCAGCGACAGGAAGGCAAAAAACGGACGATCTCCGTGGGCGAGTCTGACGATTCTATCGATTGCTGCATCGGCACACGCGTCGACCCGGTAGCCGTACAAATCGACCGCTTCTCCGTTTTCGTCGTATAGCTGAGTTTGGTACGCATCGCTGGTATATTCGAGAATGTTGCTCGCTAGCCATTCCTCGTAACCAAGCCTCGCCTCCGGCGGAACGCGTCCCGGATCATCCGTGCCGTAGTCGTACAGATGCCACTTGCCGACGTACGCCGTGGTGTACCCGGCCCCGCGAAAAAGTGAGGCCAACGACGGCAGATCGGTTCTGACGGTCGGGCCGTTTTTCCACACACCCGTGTTCGTAGGATATCGGCCGAGTTGCAAAGTACTCCGAGCGGGCGCGCACACAGGTTGGCACGTAAACGAGTTCGCCACGTGCGTACCTTCGCTTGCCAGCCGGTCGAATGTAGGCATGAGATCGAGCGGATTCCCGTGAAGCGACGAACAGTCCCATCGCTGTTGATCGGTCAAAAATACGATTACGTTTGGGCGTGCTCGATCGTCACGCATATCTCCCGAATTTGACATACTTTACACTACCACTTCCTGCATTTCACAGGCATGTGTTCGCCCGATAGACTGGCCGCTACTTGCTCGCCTGCATGGCAATGCCTTTGACGATCCGGCCGCCCACAGCGGCGAACAATGCGATGACGGGAACGAGCGTGACAACCGCCGCAGCCGCCACAAGGTTCCACGTTATCAGTTGTTCCGACGTCTTGAACACGGATATTCCTACAGGCAACGTCGTCCACGCACGACGCGTCACGACGAGCGGCCAGAGATATCCGTTCCATCGGAACAAAAAGTTGTACACAAGGAGTGTAATCAGGGCCGGCATTACCAGTGGCCCAACGATCTGAACCACGATCCTGGTTTCCGAGCATCCGTCGATTCGTGCGGCCTCAACGACCGAAGCAGGAACCGATTTCATGTATTGGTGCATAAAAAACAAACCAAATCCCGTGGCCATCATCGGCATCGAAAGCCCCGCCCACGTATCTACCCACCCAAGACGGGTTATCAACGTATACAGGGGTATCGCACGGATCGCCGGCGGAATCAGGATTCCCCCGACAAAAAACGATATGATCAGATCGCGGCCGGGCATTCGAAGTTTGCTCGTAGCGTACGAAGCGAACAGCGACGTAACGAGAACGGCCAACGTCGTCGTGCCGGCGAAAATGAGCGAGTTGGAGAAGTACTTTGCAAGTGGAATTCGGGAAGCAACCGTGCTGAAGTTTTCGAATTGGGGATCCGCCGGGAAAACCGTCGGCGGAATCGCCGCGGCTTCCGCGTTGGTCTGCAGGGCCAGGAGAAACACGTACACTACCGGAAACAGCGCAACCATTGAAAGGAGCGTCAACCAAATGTAGGCCCGAGCCGCCTTGGCCCTGCTGATTCTCATCGTCGAATCCCCCGTCAGTATAATCCGTAGTAGACGCGATCCTGCCAGCGCTGCAGGTAATACGACGTGGTAAAAAGCATCGAAAACATTATCAAGCTAAGCGCGTTGGCCTTCGGTATATCGAATCCCTCAAACGCTGTTTTGTAGATGAGCAACATGAGAACTTCGGTTGCGCGAAACGGCCCACCGTTCGTCAGGATCTGAGCGATAACAAACGAGTTCACAAAACCCGCGAGGAGTGAGAGTACCAAAACCAGAACCAGTGTGGGCACGATAAGCGGCAACGTAATCTGCCACGTTTGTTGCCGTTCAGAAGCGCCGTCAATGGCCGCGGATTCGTAATAGTCGCTCGGAATTGCCTGGAGCCCTGAGGAAAACACAACCATGTTGTATCCGACGGTAAACCAGATTTGCACCGCTACAAGACTAAGAAACGCCATTACCGGTGTGCCCAGCCACGCGACGCCGTCAATGCCCACAGAATTGAGGATTGCGTTCAAAATTCCAAACCGGCGGTCAAACATGTACTGCCACACAAGCGTCGCGATGGCGGGCGTAACTACATATGGAAGAAAAATCAGCGAAGTAAACAAACGCCCGAATCGAACGCCGCGACGGATAAGCCAATTTGCGGCGAGGAAACCCACTAGGCCGCTGAGCCCGGATGAGACGATGGTAAATACAACGGTGACGACCAGGGAATTCCAGAAACGTTCGCTCGTGAAAATCGCGACGTAGTTCTGGATTCCGACGTATCGGAGATTCTGTGCAAAGCCGGTGAACAGGCTCTGCCACAATCCAACCAGAAACGGGGCAAGAACAAAGGCAACCATGATTGCAAGAGCCGGGAGGACGAAAATGTAGCCTCGGATGGCCAGACGGTTGCCATAGGAAATACTCAATAGTGGTCTCCGTTTGCGAGGGTAGTTGAATCACACAGAGCCCGCCCTATTCACCGAGGGCGAGCTCCCACGTCGTATGCGTGTTCATGTGACTATCTGATCAGTCGGTTTCCTTGTTCTACGTATTCTGCGAGCGCTTCTGCCGCCGGCGTACGCGCGTAGATGATACTCTGATACAACTGAGTTGTTAGGTCTCCGCCCCCGCCCGACCACATGATATCGGTTAGCCCCCGGGACGCTGCTTCGATATCGAACGGAACCGCATACGGTACAATTCTTGCAAAGTCCGACACGCCTTCCTTCGCCTGAACCTGGGGTGACGCGGCCCAGCTCTTGCGCGGCATGAGCATTCCGGCTTCCTCGGTAGCCGCGACCTGAATGTCCAACGCCGTCAGGCGGGTCAACAGTTCCCACGCAAGGTCAGGGTGCGGCGATCCGGCGGGGATTCCAATGGCCGTCCCCGCGACGATTGTGCGCGGTTCGGCACTCTCCAGGTGGGGTGGAACTGAGATTCCGTAATTCATATCCGGTGCGTTCGTTGCGAGGTTGGCTAAGTCCCATGGACCGGAAAGCATCATCGCGACGGAGCCCTCAATAAACGCGCGGCGCGCATTTTGGTAGCTCGCACCGGGTTCGGCGATCAATGCCCATCCGTTCGCGGCGATCTCCTGCAGAATCTCCATAGCTGCCCGAATTTCCGGTGTGTCGATCGCGATTTCGTTATTGGCGATCAACGCAGGAGTATCGGCGCTTGCAAAGAAATTGACCAAGTACCCTGCATCCTGATCGAAGGCAAAACCGAGAATGTCAGGACCGAGTTCAGATGCGATGGTTTCCATATGATCGCGGAATTCAGTAAGCGTTTCCGGCGGATCGTTCGGATCCAGTCCCGCCGCTTCGAAAAGATCCTTGTTGTAAAATAGCCCGAACGTGGTGTGGTGGTTCTTGACACCGTAACGAACACCATCGGACGTGACTTCGATCCACGCCGCGTCAAACCAATCAGTTGACTCCGGCCATGCCTCAATCCGATCATCGATAGCGGTCATGAGACCCTGCGAACCAAACTCGGATATCCACGGCGCCGGCGTCTGAATAAGGTCAGGCACCGTACCACCGGAGAAATCGGTGAGCAGCTTTGTGCGCATGTCAGGCCAGAGATACGTTTGGAGATCAATTTCCAAGTTGTACTCGGCACCAAACTCATCGATAACCTGTTGATACACGTCGTACCGATGGTTTGTGTTCCAGTACATCGTGAACGTTTCCGGTTCGCCTTCCTCTTCGCCGGCTCCGGACGCGAAAACAAGTCCACCGGCCATTGCGAGCGTAATGCCCAATAGCAATCGTCGTTTTGTCATTTATTCCTCCTTACGGCGTATGCGTAGTGTTTAGTATGGGCCCAAGTGCGAACCAAGCACAGATTCAAAAGTACTCGTTTGGTACTCGTTGATGGGCTACAGGTACCGAATCAAGGTACGTGCCGCTCGAATGAGGTGGGTCCGGGAATCGACGTTCGCCTTGGCATAGAGCCGACTCACGTAGTTTTTGACCGTCTGCGGTGCGAGGAACACCCGCTCGGATATCTCTTGGTTGTCATACCCATCGGTGAGAAGTCGCAGTATCATTCTCTCTTTTCTTGACAAATCGAAAAGCCAATCGGGAGTATCGTCCGGTGCGGGTATCGCCGGGGCAACGTCGGAATTGGCGGTCGCGCCGAACGATTTCTCATTGTCGGCTCCGCCGATCAGTTTGTCCGCGAGTTTCGAAGGAATCTGAAATTGGCCGCTAATCGCCAACCGCATTGAAGCGAGTAACGCGTCGGGCGGCATATCCTTCAGAAGGTATCCGATGGCTCCGTATCGTACCGCCTCATGGACATACTCGTCATCGTCGTACGTCGTCAACATGACCACCCGGGCCGCCGAATCGTTCTCGATTATCCGTCGCGTAGCCATGACCCCATCGGTGCCCGGCATACGGACGTCCATGAGGACTATACTGGGTTGTAGATCTGCGACGGCTTGCACCGCGGTATCTCCATCGTAGAATACGCCAACGACTTCGAAGTCGTTGGCACGGTTCTCAATAACCGTTCGCAAGGACTCCACAAAAAGCACCTGATCGTCGACAAGAACAACCCTATGCATACGCGACCTCAGATGCGGGAAATGGAATGTGCGCTATGACCGTGAACCCCATGAGCGAATGGTATGAAAGCTCGCCGCCGATCTCACCCAATCGCTCCCGCATACCTTGTAGACCGATTCCCTCTGTGATTTCCTGCGGTGCCTGTCCGTTGTCGGTGACCGAAACGACCAGCTTCGTCTCGACGTACCAGACGCGTAGATGCACCACGGTCGCATGTCCGTGCCGAAAGGAGTTTGTCAGCGCTTCCTGAACGAGTCTGTAGACGACCGGGAATACCCGCGGGTTCTCCAAAGTTCCGTGCGGAATGAGAAACTCTCTGTCAGCTCGCACTCCCGTGGCCTGTTCGAAAACATCCATCATGTGGGAGATCGCCTCCTGACCGTGCATAAGCCCTTGTTCGGCTTTGCGTAACTCACGCAGCGCCCTTCGGGTATCGCTCAACGCAACCCTCGCCTGATTGCGAATTGTCGAGAGTGAATCACCCAGGAGCTTCGGATCACGTCGCGCGATATCTTGCGCCGATTCCGCCAGCATAATCAGGTTCGTCAACGCGTACCCGACACCGTCGTGGATTTCTCGCGTAATGCGGCTTCGCTCGTGGCGCGCCGCCTGCGATTCGGCCATCTGTACGAACGTGTTATACGACATGTTTGCCGCCGAGAGTTCATCGACGGCAGATTCCAGACTGCAATTCGTCCGTTTCAGTCGGGCCACATACCTCTTGGTCACTTCGTGCTCAATGAGCGGCGGAACAACCACTCCTAGGGAAAACAAGACGTACCGAATCTCGAATTCATCAACCGGCGGCAGGGGTTCCCAAATTGGCCGAGCTGTGCTGAGAGCCGCAACGACGACTACCCACGCTACCTGTACACATACCGCGAAACAGATTTTGCCGGCTCGAATACCCGCAACAAACGAGTAGAGACAAACAACGATCGCGAGGCCGGTAAGATCGCCAATCGAAACAACAAACAGCGCACTGGCGAAGGCGAAGGCACCGTAGACAGGGGACGGATGGTCGCTTCGTGTTTCGATTGAAAACAGCAGTCCCACCGCTGTGAGCGCAGCGAGTCCGCCGAGAACGAGTGCCTCTATTGCCAGTTCCTCTGACGGTCGTACCAGTAACACTCGTCGATACATCGTGTCGTAGAGCGCGCCGAAAAAAGAGAGCGTCGGAAGAATCCGAATGAAAGCGATACGAATCGGGGTCAATGTGCGGGCAACGGAACCGATCATTGATGTATGTAGAATAGTCGGTCTGATTGGACCCGACAAGTTTGTGTCTTGGGCTCGTTACTCCGACTGAATCTACGCTTTCCGCGAAAACCAAACCGGATCGTCTCGGGTTCAACCCGAGGTCAGGAACCTCACGCGATGCCACGTATCACGTCGGCGTTGCGGGCGGGAAACGAGCGGTTTTGTCAAGGAGCGGCCGATCGATGGTCTGGTTGTCGTTTCATCGCGATCATCGTTCCGACGAGGGTCCCGGCGTGGAGGAAACCAAAAAGCTTGGCGATCACAACAAGAGTTTCGCTCCCGTAGAACGCAACGTGTGTGAAGTCGTTTGTGTACCACCAGTTCGAGAACTCTTCCCTGGTGCCGTCGAACAGCTCGGTCCGGAGAAAGAGCCACCCCCCGGGTTTCACGAGGTGCGAGAGCGCCTCGAAGGACTCCCGCGGGTTGTGAAAGTGTTCCGCCACCTCCACGGCGCACACGGCGTCGTAGGTGCGGTCCAGCGCCGTGGAGTCCGGGGCGAAAAAGGGATCGTAGGTAGCCACCTCGAATCCCTGTTCGGAGAGCAGGTCGGCCAGGACCGGCCCCGGCCCGCACCCGAAATCGAGGATCGCGGCGGGCGGTTGCATTCGCGCCAGGACGGTGGCCTCCGCAAACCTCCGTTGGTACGCAACGTACCCCGCGTTGTCGTGGGAGTTCTGGTGCGTTTCGTAGCGCGCCCTCTCTTCGGCGGCGCCGGGCAGTTCAGCCTCCGGGCGCTGGATGAGCCCGCACTCCGGGCAGCGCGTATACGTTCGGTTCTGTGGCGATCTCCAAAAGGGTTCCGTTACCGCCCCGCAGAGGCGGCACGCCGTCCCGCCGTGGGGCGTCACGGGACGTCTTCACCGCGGTTCCCCCGGTCCCGGAACAGGAGAAGCCGCAGCCCGTTCAACGATACCAGTACGGTGCCGCCCTCGTGTCCCACAACCGCAAGCGGAAGGGGCAGGGCGATCCAGAAGATGCCTACCAGCATAACGACGATCAGCCCGAGCGCGAGTCCCAGGTTGAATATCAGCGTCCGTCGCGTGGCGCGGCTGAGTGATAGTACGTAGGGGATGTTGCAGAGATCGTCGCCCATCAGGACGATGTCGGCCGTTTCCATCGCGACGTCCGTGCCGCGGGCACCCATGGCGATCCCGATGTCGGAGCGCGCCAGAGCGGGAGCGTCGTTTACACCGTCGCCTACCATCGCAAGGTGCCCGTAGGACTCCTGCAGGTCCTCGATCGTACGAAGTTTTTCGTCCGGAAGCAGCTCCGCCCGGACGTCGTCGACGCTGGCCTCTCTCGCGACGCGTCGGGCGGTCTGGATGTTGTCACCGGTCAGCATGATTACGTGCTCAACCCCGGCCGACCGGAGTCGACGGATCGCGCGCTCCGCATCGGGTCTGAGCGTGTCGCGCAGGCCGAACACGCCCAGGACCGTGGCCCCGTCATCGCATTCTTCCGCGATGGTCACGATGGTTCGTCCCTCGTCGGCCAATTCCTCTGCGCACCCGAGGATCTCCGACGGATCGTGGGGACCGATCTCCCTGATAAACGCCGGGGTCCCGATCCGGAGGCGCCGCCCCTCCACCTGGCCGACGATCCCGCGCCCCGCCAGCGAATCGAAGTGCTCTATCGCGGGTATGTCTACTCCGCGCTCGTTTGCCGAAGCGACCACGGCGCGGGCGATGGCGTGTTCGGAGTGCTCTTCGAGGGCAGCGGCCGCGGCGAGGATCGACGACTCAGTTTCACCGGCGGCGGGAACGATGTCGGAGACGGAGAGTGCCCCGTAGGTGAGCGTGCCGGTCTTGTCAAAGGCGACGGCCCTGATGCGCGCGGCCTGCTCCACATAGACGCCGCCCTTGAAGAGGATTCCCCGGCGCGCCCCGTTCCCGATCGCGGAGAGCACACTGGCGGGCGTGCTGATCACCAGCGCGCAGGGCGACGCCGCAACCATTATCGTCATGGCGCGGTAGAAGGCCGGCGACCACGCCTCGCCGAGCAGCAGGGTAGGGATGGCGACCGCCGCGGCCGTGCCGGCGAGGACCACGACCGTGTACCACTGTTCAAAGCGGTCAAGCATGTGTTCGGTGCGCGCCTTGTTCTCCCGTGCCTGCTCCACCATCCGGACGATCCGGGCTATCGTTGAATCCGCAGCCGCTGTAGCTACCGTTACCTCCAGGCTCCCGGACCCGTTGATGGCCCCGGAGAGAACCTCCGAACCGGGCTGCTTTTCAACGGGACGCGATTCCCCGGTCAGAATCGCCTCGTCCATTGCGCTGGTACCCGCTTCAACCACGCCGTCCAGTGGTGCGCGACCTCCCGGACGGACTCGAAATCGTTCGCCCACTCCCACCGCTTCGACCGGCACCTCCATCCACATGCCGTCCCGCAGCACCTCCGCCGTGGTGGGGCGCAACTTCACGAGCGATTCGATAGCGCTCCTCGTCCGATCGAGGGCGAAATCCTGGAGAACGTTGGAAAGTGAAAAGAGAAACAGAAGCAGTACGCCTTCGAAGGGGGCGCCCACTGCGGCGGCACCCAGGGCGGCCAGGATCATGAGCAAGTCTACGTCGATCTTCCGTTCCCGGATCTTCTCGATTCCCGAGGTGAGCCCGAAATAGCCGCCGGTCAGGTACGCCACCAGCCACACGATCCACCGACCGGGAACCGCGTTTCGCTCAAGGACCCGGCCGGTTACCATCGCGGCAAAGGTGATCGCTACAAAGAACGCCTCCAGGCGTTCAACGGTAAAGAGGCGTTCGCTCAAGGAACGGAGGCGCCTGACAACGCTCGCCCCACCTCGTTCTGCGCCGGGTTTGCCCTCGGGCCGCGGCCCCTCTTCGTGAATCGGGAGCGTTGTCCGGCGCAGCGGATCAACGCGTACGTCAAGGGAGCGCTGGACGCGGATCATGCCCTTCCGCGCCAGGGACCGCGCCCCCAGATCGACGTGGCTCGCCTTGGTGATGTGTCGACAGGAGATACAGTAGTTCGCGAGATCGTCCCGGGAGTCGAAGGGGCAATACCGGAGGTTCGAATCGAGATCGCCCCGCAGTTCCGCCAGGCGCCGTTCCGTGTCGGCGCTTACGTCACCTTCGGTCTCGAAGGAGAGCGTTTTGCGCGCCGGATCGATCTGAACGTACGTCACCTCGGGCATCTCCGCCAGGTAGCGGTCGATGATGAGTTCGCAGCTCGCCATGGTGCGTTACGGTGCGATCGTGGTTCCCGGCGGGAGCACCGCGTTTTTCGGGATGATGATGATGCCCTCGCGGACGAGGCAGCGTTCGTAGTCGCCGTCCGGCGGAATGCCGTCCCATCCGACGGTACAACCGTCGCCGATGCGGGCGTTCTTGTCGACAATCGCCTTGCGAATGCGGCACCCCTTTCCAATTCCTATCGGCGGGACCGCCTTTCCGTCCTCGAGTCTCGCAGGCCCCGGTTCCTCGTAGTAGTCCGCACCCATGCAGATGACACCGTCCAGGGAACTTCCCTCGCGGAGGATCGTTCGGATGCCGATGATGGACGACGAAACCGTGCCGTCGGTGATGATACAACCATCGGCGGTGAGGCTCCGGGAGATCGTCGCCGAGTTGAATTTGCTGGGCGGAAGATCTCGTCGATGTGTGTAGATCGGGGTGCTCTCGTCGTAGAGGGAGAGTTCGGGCTCGATATCGGCCAGGCTCAGGCTCGTCTCGTAGAAGCTCTCGATCGTCCCGATATCCTCCCAGAATCCATTAAAGAGGTACGCGGAGGCGGTGGCGTTGTCGATAAGATTGGGAATGACTTGGTGGCCGAAATCGGTCATCGTGTTGTCCAGGGCCGCCTCGAGGGCCTCCGCCTTGAAGAAGTAGATTCCCATGGACGCCAGGAAGTCGCGCCCCTTTGCGTAGTTCGGCAGTTCTTTGGCCAGGCTCGCCGGAATGCGCATGTGGTCGACGTTTTTGTCGATCGCCGGCTTCTCGGTGAACTCCGTAATCCGAGACGATGTGTCCACGGTGAGGATGCCGAACCCGACCGCCTCCTCACGCGTCACCGGCAGGGCTGCCACCGTGACGTCGGCATCGGTTTCGAGATGGTGCCGATAAAAATCGGATAGGTCCATCTTGTAGAGCTGGTCGCCGGAGAGGATAAGGTAGTGGCTCGGCTTTTGGGTGCGGAAATGAACGAGGTTTTGTCGCACCGCGTCCGCCGTCCCCTGGTACCAGTTCTGGCTGGTGAAGGTCTGTTCCGCCGCAAGAATCTCCACGAATCCCTTCGAAAACGAATCGAAGTTGTAGGTGTTGCTGATATGAAGATGCAACGACGCCGTGTTGAACTGCGTGAGCACGTAAATGCGCATGAACCCGGCGTTGATACTGTTCGACAGCGGAATGTCTACGAGACGATACTTCGCTCCGAATGGTACCGCCGGTTTTGCACGCTCTTTCGTCAGCGGATAGAGGCGCGTTCCCTTTCCGCCGCCCATGACAACGGTCAATACATCTTTCATATGGGTTCAGTGTAGGGCCACTCAAGTGGCGGGTCAAGTTATGATACGATGACGCCCTATGGTGAAAGAGGCAATCGAGGCGTTGCGTGCGGACCCGGCGTTTATGGAGCAGGTCCGTCACTGGTCGGTTCTGCCCGCGCGAGAAGGGCGGTACGCGGACATCCCCGACTCTCTCGACGGGAGAATTCGCTCGGCCCTATCGAAGCGCGGAATCGACCGTCTCTATACGCACCAGGCGCGGGCGGTGGAACTGGCGCAACAGGGCCGTAACTTCGTGATCGTTACCCCTACCGCCTCCGGGAAGACGCTCTCCTACAATCTGCCCGTTCTCCAGGCGATTCTCGAGAACCCCGACACGCGGGCGCTCTACCTCTTTCCGACCAAGGCGTTGAGCCAGGATCAGCAGGCGGAACTGAACATGACGGTTGGAGACGGGGGGCTTCCCGTGGCGGTCGTGACCTTTGACGGTGATACGGCGCGGGACATTCGCTCCGCGGCGAAAACGCGGGGCCAAATCGTTATCTCCAACCCGGATATGCTGCACACCGGTATTCTTCCCAACCACACCCGGTGGAACCAGTTCTTTCGAAACCTGCGCTACGTCGTGGTGGACGAAATCCACACGTATCGCGGCATTTTCGGCTCTCATGTGACCAACGTGATCCGCCGGCTCAAGCGTGTCCTCCGCTTCTACGGATCGAATCCGCAGTTCATCTTCTGTTCAGCCACGATCGGTAACCCCCGGGAGTTGGCGGAGCGGATCCTGGAAGAGGATATCGAACTGATCGATCTGAACGGGGCGCCCCAGGGGGAGCGGCACCTTGTGCTGTACAACCCGCCCTACGTGGATCGGACCCAGGGCATCCGGCGCGGTGTCGTCCATTCGGCGCGGCGCCTGGCCAGGACCTTTATCGAGCGGGGGGTGAAGACGATCGTCTTTGCCCGGTCACGGCAGCGAACGGAACTGATCGCGGAATACCTGCGCCGCGACTTTGCCAACGTCTACACCGACAACCGGCGCGTTCGGATCGAGGCGTATCGAGGCGGGTACCTGCCGAACGAACGGCGGGAGATCGAGCGCGGGCTCCGTGACGGTACCATTGCCGGTGTCGTATCGACCAATGCGCTCGAACTCGGTATCGACATCGGTGATCTGGATGCGGCGATCCTGGGCGGTTTCCCCGGCTCCGTGGCGAGTACGCTGCAACAGGCGGGACGCGCCGGTCGCCGCCGGAGCGTCTCCATCGCCGTCCTGGTTGCGTCGTCGTCACCGCTTGACCAGTTCATGGTTGAGCAGCCCGACTATTTCCTGGAACAGAATCCGGAGTCCGCCTTTGTAAACCCGGACAACCCCTACGTTCTCTATGACCAGCTCAAATGCGCCGTGTTCGAACTACCCTTTGCCGCCGTGGAGGGCTTCCCCGGGGACGTCTCGGAGTATCTCTCGGTACTGGAGGAGAACGGGGTGATTCGCCTGAGCGGCGACCGGTATCACTGGGCGGACCAGTCGTACCCGGCGGAGGGCGTCTCCCTTCGCAGCGCTACCGGCGACAACGTGGTTATCGTCGATACCACCGGCGGCGGACAACGCGTCATCGGCGAGATGGACCGGCCCTCGGCCAAGGAACTGCTGTTTACCAACGCGATCTACCTCCACCGCGCTTCCCAGTACGTCGTGACGGAACTCGACATCGACAACCGGCGCTGCCTGGTGGAACGGTCCGACGCCGACTACTTCACCGACTCCCTGCTGAAGATCGACGTCAAGGTGCTGCTCGAGGATGAGCGGCGGGACCGGGTGGGGGCGTCCTTCGTAATAGGTGACGTCCTGGTCCGCAGTGTCGCGGCGAAGTTCAAAAAGATTCGCTTTTCGTCGCACGAAAACGTCGGGTACGGGAATATCGACCTGCCGGAAGAGCAGATGCACACCCGGGCGCTGATCGTCCTGCTTCCGCCGGAGAGTCGGGCCGCCGCCGCCCTGGAGAGCCTCGAGGCTGCCGCGCGTCCCCTTGCCCTGCAGCGCCTAGCCCGACTTCTGCGCAACGTCGCACCGGCGTTCCTCATGTGTTCACCCGCCGATATGGGGGTCTACGCCGCGATTCGTGACGGTCACTTCGGAGAGCCCGCCATCTACATCTACGACCGCTATCCCGGCGGGAGCGGTGTGGCGGAGACCTTTGCGGAGCGTTTTGGACACGTCTTTGACGCGGCCCGGGGACGCATCGCTTCGTGTCCCTGCGATTCCGGTTGCCCCTCCTGCGTTGGTCCCCTGGACGCCGCGGAGGGCTACTCCGGGAGCCCCAAGGCGGCCGTGCGGCACCTGATCGACCGGTGGCCGGCCGGGTAGGGCATGGATCTCTACCAGCGTCTCAAGGCGGCGCGAACCGAACCTCGCCGCGCGCCGCGGGAGCGGGCGCTCCTGGACGTCGCCCCGGGAAAGGAGTGGCGGCGCTTGGCGCCCGGTGTCTTTCGTCGGGACACACGCGTTCCCTCTCCGGAGCCGGAGTCCTCGCGGCGCGCCGGCGGGCGGCCCCATCCGGTCCTTGCGCCCCTGGAGCGTTGGGAAGAGGGGCTCTTCTTCGATCTGGAAACAACGGGACTCAGCGGGGGGGCGGGCAACGTCGCCTTCCTCGCCGGATTCGGCCGCTTTGAACGGTCCGGAGAGGCCCTAGGGGCGTTGCTGGTTCGCCAGTTTTTCCTCTCCGACTTTGGTGCGGAGCCCGATTTTCTGGAATCGGTCGCCCGGGAGATCGAGAGCGAAACTGGACTCGGTGAAGGACCGGTGTTTGTCTCGTACAACGGCGCAGCCTTTGATGTGCCCATCCTGCGCACGAGATTTCTCCTCACGGGCCGGCCCTTTCCGGAGCGTCCACACTTGGATCTGCTGCCGATTGCGCGGCGCCTCTATCGATATCGCCTGCCCGACTGCCGGCTCGGTACAATCGAGGACCACGCGCTCTGTGGTGATCGATCCGATGATCTTCCCGGGTCACTCGCTCCCTTCCGCTACCGCGAGTTCCATCGCCTGGGAGACCCCGGGCCGATAGAGGACGTGGTTCTTCATCACCGCCGGGACGTGGCCGCCCTGGCCCACCTATCGCTTCACGTTTCCCGTTTGTTGGTGGACGATACGCCCTCCTGGGAATCGATCGATCCGGACGGACTGGTCCTGTTGCACGCTGCTCGCGGCGGAGAAACGGGAGCGGCCCGGGCGGCGCCTCTTGCGGACCGCTTCTCCAGGGACGAAACGTTGCGTACCGGGCGACCCGATCGTTGGGCGGCTGTGACGCGCCTGTACCTCGATATGCTGCGGCGCGGCCTGGCGAGT
>JANQHT010000135.1 GCA_028282545.1 Spirochaetales bacterium | reverse complement strand
CGTTGTCCACGGACGAGTGTGAATGATGTTCGATGAGTTCGTACAACCTATCTACGCAGGCCGCTGCAAACTCCCTGTCGTTGATTTCGAGTTCGAAGGAGCGGTACTCCACGCCCGGATCGAGCGTCTCCTCCAGGCGCGCGGCAAACCGTTGGATACCCTCCGGATCGTGGAACGGGCCACCCTCCGCGCCGTACACGGACCACGCCTTCCGGGGAAGGAAGAGCGCCGCCCGGGCCGCGCCCTTGTTGAACCGCCGAGCCAGTTCGGCGGCGACGCGTTCGAGTTCGTCCCCGTCGATCTTGACGTTGGCGTTGTAGGGGTTGTGCATGTAGATCACGTGATCCTGCATCTGCTCCGGAATCGAAGACCTCGGCCCGAAACAGAGGTATTCCATCCCGCCCGTGGCAGCGACGACGGGCACTCCCTTCTCGAGGGCAACGCTCAAACGTCCTGGGGTTACCGGCACGTAGGCGCCGACGTTCATGACCTCCTCGGTCAATTCATGCAGGGTCAGGTCGAGGACCGCGTCGATCATGCCGGCCAGGATGAGTTCTTCCATCGCCGAGCCGCCGGCACCGGAGGCGTGGAAGGCTACCACTTGGTAGCCGTGCATCCGCAGGAGTTCGATCGCGTTGTGGGCCGCCCGCTCCGTGTTTCCCAGGGCGGTGACGGCAACCGTGGTTTTGTCCGAATCGGGGTACACCGCCGCCCCTGAGTCAACCATACCGCACATCGCCGCCGCGCTGTTCGCGAGGATCGAACGCGATACGACGTTGAGCCCTCCTACAAAGTCGCTCACGGAAAACATCACCGCGATGTCTTTGTGTCCGACAAAGGGCCTGATGTTTCCTGACGCGACGGTCGAGAGCAGGAACTTCGGAAACCCGATCGGCAACGCGCGCATCGCCGTTGCGGCGATGGCACTGCCCTGGTTTCCACCAATACCGATTACACCACCGATTGTTCGCTCTTGGTACAGTTGTAATACCGTCCGCACCGCCCCTTTGGACATCGCCGCAACGATGTCTCCCCGAACACCCGTGCGTACAAGCTGCTCCCTGCTGTAACCGGCGTTGGAGAGAATCGTTTCACCGGCGATGTCCGGCGTTCCTCCCGGCTCACCGAGCGTTGAGACATCAAGGAGGAGCGCCTCGTGGCCGCACGCATGGATACGGTCCCGGAGGTATTCAGCCTCCGGTCCCTTTGTATCCATCGTACAGACGACGGCGATGTTCACGGTCGCTCTAGAATATGCCCGACGCCCGATTGGGGAAGTGGCGCTTGGAGTCGTCCACCTTGATGTCGAACTTCTTCACTTCTTCCACGAATGCTGCCAGAGCTTCCGCGCTTTGCTTGAAATAGCGCTCACCCTTTTCCTTGCTTCCACGGAAGGGGTTCCCGATCGTCGCCAAATCGGAGTACTCGTGGTGTTCCATGGGAACGATGATGTTTTCCGAACCCATGAACTCAACCGTTGCAGCTCCATCTTTCTTGCGAAACTTGTCGCCCATCCACGCCGGTGCGTGGGTGCGGTCCTGCTTGGCTTTGTCCATATCAATAAGCGTTTCGTCCCAGGCCCAGACGGTACTCGTTTCCATTTCGCCCGCGTGCCATCCGGGAGTCTCCTCGGGCGGTCCTTCCATAATGTCACCAACGATGGAGTAATCCCGCTCGGTGGGCGTCTTGTACCAACAGACAAAACAGCCGGTTTCGTACCGAATCCGGCGGACAACCTCATCGATCGGCTTGGCGTTGCTGCCGTGATGACTCACGAAGACCAGCTTGTTCCACCCGTGGTAGACCATGCTCAAGGCCAGTTCGTAGACGATCGCGCGGAAGGTGGGCCCGGAAAAGGTCAACGTTCCGGTTCCTTCACCCATTCGACCCATATGGTGCGGCGAATACCCCACCGGAATGATCGGCGTGTGCAGCGTATCGCACAGCGGTGCGGCTTTGCCGACGATTCCCATCGTTGTGATCGTGTCGGTTTGATGGGTGATGTGGGCACCGTGCTTCTCGTTCGACCCCATGGGAATAATCACGGCATCATTGGTCTTGAAGTGTTCGCGCACTTCCTCATAGCCCATCTCGGCTATGTTCCAGCTTTTCCTTCTTGGCATCCCTTTTTATCTCCTGTGTGTTGAATGTGTGATGTAACCGTTTACCTAAAAACGAGGATAACCGGTTTCCATTTTTCTGTAAAGCGTTTTTTCGAATTTTGCGGCCTTTTTTGGGGAGGCGCCCGCTATCCGGGCAAAACGGTGGATTCGCGAACGATCAAACGCGTCGAGAGCCACGTTACGGCCGGGATTTGCTTGCCCGCAATGGCTTCCAGGAGCAGGCGCATTGCCGTTTGCCCCATCTGGTATCGGGGTATGTCGATCGTAGTCAGGGCCGGCCGAAGAAAGGCGGACATCTCGGTGTTGTCAAACCCAACGACCGCTACGTCGCCGGGGACACTGCGTCCAACCGATTCCGCCGCTCGAATTGCACCGATCGCCACCTGGTCATTTCCGGCGACAAACGCGGTGGGTGGATCGGAGAGACCAAGCAACGCCGAGGCGCGCTGGAACCCGTCTTCCACGCGGAGCGTTCCCCAGGTGAGCAGCGATTCATCGATTGCCACGCCGTGAGCGTTCATACCTTCGAGGAGTCCCTCGTAACGATCCTGCATCGTGTTCGATTCACGGGCGCCCGCGAGGAAGGCGATGCGCTTGTGGCCGATTGAAGCAAGGTGCCGAACGGCGTCCGAGCACGCCTCAACGTTGTCGATGCGGACGGCGGGCAGCGGAACGTCCTGGCGGCCGATCACAACGCCCCGCGGATCCGGGCCAAGCGCGGCGGACACCTGCGTAGCGGGCAGCAAACCGCCGCCGAAGATCACACCGTCCGCGAGTTTCTCGCGGAACAACGAAACGCCCCGTACCGTTTTGCTCAGTGAACGATCCGTATTCTGCAGGATCGCCGTGTACCCCGCTTCGTCGGCGGCATCCTGTACGCCGCGGACGATCTCAGCGTAGTACGGGTTGGAAATGTCCGGGATGATGATGCCGATCGTATGGGCGCGACGCATGGAAAGACTCTTGGCAACCGCGCTTGGATGATAGTCGAGACGCTGCACGACCTCGAGAACCCTCGCTCGAGTACCGTCGTTGACGGCGTGATCTGTTTTGTTCATAACCCGGGAAACCGTTGCGATCGATACGCCCGCTTCCCGTGCCACGTCTCGAATCGTTGCCATAGCGTCTTTTGCCGAAAATTATGGCAGTTTGGGCGTTGACCTTTCAAGGCGCCTCGATCAAAATGTAAACGGTTACCATAGATTATATACGATCAAGGAGGTCATATGAAACGGCTGCAGGATCGAGTTGCCCTGATAACGGGTTCCGGACAGGGGATGGGGTTTGCGATCGCCAAAGCGCTCGCGAACGACGGCGCTCGAATCGTGATTTCCGATATCAACGAAAAAACAGTTGCCGATAGCGTTGAGTCGCTTCGCGGAGACGGGTTTGCTGCAATGGGTGTCTCTATGGACGTTTCCAACCGCGCCTCCGTTTCTGAAGCGATCGATACCGTTTCGCGCGATTTCGGCCCGCTGCAGGTGCTGGTGAACAACGCCGGCGGCGCCCTCCATACTCCGCACATTCTGTCGGAGATCGAGGAGAAAGACTGGAATTTAGTTGTCGACGTAAATCTCAAGGGCACCTTTTTCACCTGTCAGAAAACGATCCCCATCATGGTTGCCAACGGCGGCGGCGCCATCGTCAACATTTCGGCCCTGGCCGCCCATTATCGCGCGTCCCTCGCCGGCGTCCAGTATACGGCGGCCAAGGCGGGCGTCGAGGGACTCACCCGACAGTTCGCCTACGACTGGGGACCGGAAGGCATTCGCGTCAACGCCATCGCGCCCACGGTAACGATGACGGGAGACCGCGTGCGGGGACTGTGGGAGGGCAAGGGGCAGGAGGAACAGGATCGAATCCTCGCGAACATCCCCCTGCGGCGACTCAGCGAGCCCCGCGAGATAGCGGCGGCGGTGGTCTTCCTCGCCTCCGACGAAGCGAGCTACGTCACCGGAATCACGCTGGACGTGGTAGGGGGGCGCTACCTGCGCTGAACGGCCGCGCTCACTGACGCGTGTTGCCGCTACGCATCAGGGCCCTACGTCACTGCCCCGCCCCACGACCGTTCGGCGCACCGGCCCACAGCGCGGCTACGCACCCGGGGCTACCGGGTTCACCACGAACCGCGGCGTCTTCCCGTCCGCCAAGTCCACCACGGCCTGGGCGGCGCCGATGGCAGCCTTCACGGTCACTTCCCAGGTAAGTGACGCGACGTGGGGCGTCAGAATGATATTATCCAGAGAAAAGAGCGGGTGGTTCTCCGGCGGCGGCTCGGAGGAAAACACATCCAAGGCGGCTCCGGCGATACGGCGCTCCCGAAGCGCCGCGGCGAGGTCCTCTTCGTTGATCAGGTCTCCCCGGGCCGTATTGATCAGGTACGCCGATTCCTTCATTGACGAGAGCAGCCGCGCGTTCACGACGCCCCGCGTGTCGGGAACGCTGGGTAGATGGAGCGAGATAAAATCCGACGCGGCAAAGAGCGACTCCAGGTCGTCGACGAATCGGTAATCGTGGTCGGAAAAACGGTCCTTCACAAAGGGATCGTAGGCAACAACTTGCATGCCAAAGGCGTCGTGGCACATCGCCGCAACCTTGGCCCCCACGTTGCCCATCGCCGCAACTCCAACCGTCTTGCCTTCCAGTTCCACCGACGCCTTGCTGCGTCGCGCCTGCCAGTCACCGGTGCGTACGGAGCGGTCGTAGTACGGCAACTGCTTTCCAAGGGACATCATGAGCGACACGGCGTGCTCCGCCACCGATACGCTGTTCACTCCCACCAAGTTGCACACCATCACGCCCCGCCGGGTAGCGGCGTCGACATCGACGTTATCGTACCCGGCACCGGTCCGAACGACGATCTTCAGGTCCGGTGCTTTGTCGATCGCATCGGCGTTGACCTGGACATTTGTGCGCAGAACGATCGCGTGGCACCGGGGAAGGAGCCGTTCAAACGCCGCCTGGCTGTTTTCTTCCGGGAGCAGAATCTCAAAACCTCGGCGCTCCAGTACGTCCATGCCCTCGGGGCTCAGAATCTCCGTTACCAGCACGGTTGATATCACGTGTTCCTCCTGGATTGTTCGGTCTTATGATGGAAACCGGTTACTTGAATACGGCAAAACGAGATATAAATCAAGAGAAACGAACAGCAATGCTCAGTATGGACGGAGGGCGACGAGCCCCGCGGAAATCGCAAAGGGTGTCATGCCGATCCCCCCCGGGCCGAGGAGAGGGGAAAACCGCACGATAGGACCGCCCGCACCTGAGATCAGAACACCGTATCAGGAGAGTTCTTTGCGGACGCGCTTCACCCAGGTGGTGATCCGATCGTCGGTGAGGTCCGACTGGTTGTCCTCGTCGATGACAAGCCCGACGAACTTGTCGCGCCGGATCGCGGCGGAACGTTTGAACTCGTACGACGAGGTATCGGTACTTCCCACGACGCGAGCACCAAGCGCTTCCACCTTGTCATAGAGCACACCGATGCCGTCGCAAAAGCGTTCGGGGTAGTTTTTCTGATCACCAAGACCAACGAGCGCCACCGTTTTGCCGGAGATGGACATCTTTTCGAGTTCCGGAACGAATACTTCCCAATCATCCTGCAGGTCGCCGGCGCCCCAGGTTGAGGTTATGAAGATGTACGCGGAGTAGGAATCAAAAAGGTCCGAGGATACGTCTTTTACGTTGTGGAGGCGCGCCCGGTCGGCGCCGAACTCACCAAGAATCTTTTGCGAGACGAATTCGGTATTGAGCGTAGAAGAACCGTAGAATATACCTATCACAACGATGACTCCTGGTCGGCGACATTCCGTTACATTGTTCGAACTATGAGAAAAGTATACGCACACCATTTTGCCGCCGTCAACGCTTGGGGACTGCCGATTGTTGACCTCGCCACTCACTTATCTGTAGTGTCACGGAGAAACGGCAAAGGGTAGTGGTCTGAACAAGTATCACCTGGTACCGCTGGGGTGCCAAATGAACATATCCGATTCGGAACGGATTCGAACGGTCATCGAATCGATGGGGTACGAGGAAACGGAGATCGAAGAAGAGGCCGACCTGCTGGGCATCGTCGCGTGCTCCGTTCGCCAGAAATCGATCGATCGCGTGTACCATCGCATTCACCTTTGGAACTCATGGAAGAGGGAGCGGAGTCTGATCACCTTTGTTTCGGGTTGTATCCTTCCGGCGGACCGGGAGAAGTTCCTTGACCGGTTCGATCTCCTCTTCTCCATCCAGGAAGTCGCGCAGCTTCCGGACATGATCAGGCAGTATGGCGTGGCAACCGCCGCGTCGGTCCAGGCGACCCGGGACGTGCCCGATATTCGGGACGAGTTCTGGAAGGTGTCGCCTTCGTATCGATCGAATATCGAAGCGTACGTTCCCATTCAAAACGGCTGCGACAAGTTCTGTACGTTCTGCGCGGTACCGTACACGCGGGGTCGGGAGGTGTCGCGCCCATCGGAGCACATCGTAGCCGAGGTTACGTCACTGATCGAGCGCGGGTTTCGCTCGATCACGCTCCTGGGCCAAAACGTGAACAGTTACGGCTTGGACCGGCAGAGTGACGAAGTGCGGTTCTCCGAGCTTCTGGACAGAGTGGGCCGCGCGACCGCCGGGCACAACGTGTGGGTCTACTTCACGTCACCCCACCCGCGAGACATGACCGATGACGTGTTGGAGACGATCGCGGCGTATCCAACGCTGGCGAAGCAGATTCACCTGCCTATACAAAGCGGTGATGATGAGATCCTGGCGCGGATGAACCGCGCATACACCCTGAATGACTACCGGCGCGTGGTGGAGAACATCCGCGGTATCCTCCCGACGGCCACGCTCTTCACGGACATCATCGTGGGGTTCACCGGCGAAACGGAGGAGCAGTTCGAACGAACGCGGATAGCGATGGAGGAGTTTGCCTTTTCCATGGCGTATATCGCCATGTACTCGCCGCGACCGGGCGCCGCCGGCTCGCGCTGGGATGATGACATCCCGCCCGATGAGAAGAAGCGCCGCTATCACGAACTCTCAAAAACTCTCATTTCCGTCGCCGGGGAACGGACGGCGGCGATGGTTGGAACGCACCTTCCGGTCCTGGTGACGGGGCACGATCGCAAGGGGCACCTATCGGGATACAGCGAAGGCCGCCTCCCCGTTCGTATTGAGGCCAACGGCACCGCCGCACCGGGCGCTTTCGTCGACGTTACGGTGACCTCCGCCAGACCACTGTCGATCGCCGGGAAGGCGTCGTGACACGACCGGTCCGGATCGCCCTGACAACGATCGGCTGCAAGCTCAACCAGTACGAAACGGACGCGGTCGCGGCATCACTCAGGAGCCGGGGATACGCGATTGTCGCGCCGGACCAAGAGGCGGACATCCGCGTGGTCAACACGTGCACGGTCACGAATCGCGCGGATCGCAAGAGCCGGAACGCGATCAACCGGGCCGCCCGCGACGGCGCCCGGGTCGTTGCCACCGGGTGCTACGTGGAACACCGCCGCGCAGAGCCCTCCGATTCCGGCAATGCGCTGTGCGTCGACAACGCACACAAGGCCTCCATCCCGGACATCATCGATGCCTATGTTCGCGGTGAGATCGTTGATCCCGACGACCTTCCGGCCGACGTTTTTGGTTACTCACCGCCGGACAGGACACGGCACACCCGTGCAAACGTCAAAATTCAGGACGGGTGCGATGCTTTCTGCTCCTTTTGCATCATTCCCCGCGTCCGCGGGAGCGCCGTGAGCCGCCGGGCCGCGGCCGTGATCAATGAGATCACCCGGTCGGTGGACTCCGGCGCCCGCGAGATCGTACTCACCGGGGTGAACCTCAGCCGGTACGACTCGGAGGGGACCTCCTTTATCGCCTTGATCCGGATGATCCTCGATATTCCCGGGAAATTCCGGATTCGTCTCTCTTCCCTGGAGCCGGATCGCCTGAACGACGCTTTTGTCGAACTCTTTGCCCACGAAAAGATGACGCCCCACCTGCACCTCTGTCTGCAGAGCGGCAGCGATACGGTGCTGCGCGCCATGAACCGTACCTACGATACGGCGTCGTACAGCCGGATCGTCGAGCGCCTGCGCGCCGTGGACGAGCGCTTCAATATCACCACGGACATGCTGGTAGGGTTTCCCGGTGAGAGCGAGGACGATTTTGCGCGATCGGTCGCCTTCGCTGAAGAGGTCGTCTTTGGACATATCCACACCTTCCCCTACTCCGTGCGCTCCGGCACCGCTGCCGCCCACACGAAGGATCACGTTCCGGTAGCGGTAGCCTCCCGGCGCGCCGCGGTGGTACGCGAGGTTGGAGCGCGAACAAAACGCGCGTACCGGACGAATCTGATAGGTACGGTGGAAACGGTTCTCGTCGAATCAATCGAGCGCGGGGACGACGGGTTGTTCGCGCGCGGGCTGGGGCAACACTACGTTCCCGTCTCGTTCCCGGTGAATGCGGCGGTCCAACCAAATACGATGCACACCGTGGCGGTTCGAGCGATCGAGGACGGCGGAGACGATCCGGATCTGTTGGGTATTTCCGTCAAGGCGACGGGGCGGTAGCCAGCAGTTCGCATTTTGGAGATCACATATCCTTGGCACGGTTCGAAGAACACAACGCTTGGCTTCGCTGCGCTGCAGAGACGCGTTTTGTTCTTCCTTCCGGGCGAGCTTGGTGCTATTCGCCTCCATT
>JANQHT010000133.1 GCA_028282545.1 Spirochaetales bacterium | reverse complement strand
AGGCAAAAGCTGCCGGCGCCACCTTCGTTGGAGACGATGATCTGGTCGAGAAGATCAAGGGCGGCTGGCTCGATTTCGACGTAGCCGTGGCTACGCCGGACATGATGAAGGACGTCGGCCGTCTCGGTCCCATTCTCGGTCGCCGCGGTCTGATGCCCAATCCCAAGACACAGACGGTGACGATGGACATCGCCGGTGCCCTGGCGGAGCTGAAGAAAGGGCGCGTCGAGTTCCGGTCCGACAAGACCGGTGTTCTCCACCTATCGGTCGGCAAGGTCTCCATGGAGGCGTCTCAGGTCGCCGCGAATATCGACGCCGTTGTCGGTGAGGTCGAAAAGCGCAGGCCGGCGGACGCAAAGGGCGACTTTGTCAAAACGGTGGCGATCTCGTCCACCATGGGGCCCGGCGTCCGGGTGGAAACGGCGGCGTAGGTCCAGGAGAAGAGCAATGTCCGAATACAAGACAAAGATAAATCAGAGCAAGAGGGACCTCGTTGCCTCCCTGGTAGAGATGTTCGGCCAGGCCGACGATTATCTCTTCGCGGATTTCCGCGGATTGACCGTCGACCAGATCGCCGATCTCAGGCGCCGCCTGCGGGAAACTGAAGCGGAGTTCCGCGTTATCAAGAACAACTACGCGAAGCTCGCCTTCGCCGAGATGGGAAAGCCCGACGTATCGGACTACCTGGTCGGGCCCACCGCGGTGGCGCTCGCGAAGGGTGACAGCGGCGCCGTTGCAAAGGCGCTCTTCGAGTTCGCCAAGGACACGTCCGTTGAGGTCAAGGGTGCCCTGATCGGGGAAACGGTCTTTTCAAAGGAGGAGACCGAAGCGTACAGCAAGCTGCCCGGCAAGGAGGCGTTGCTCGCTTCTCTCATGGGTACCATGAACGCTCCGGTACAGAACCTCGTCTACGTTCTGAACGGTGTCACCACCAAGCTCGTCCGTACGCTCCAGGCGGTAGCGGACGCGAAATAGTGCAATATCCGGCGTTAGTCTTCGAACCATTTGCCTGCTATCGCCGGTAAAAAAAATGAAAAAGGAGAAGGTAATATGGCAAAACTGACGAACGAGGATATCCTCGAAGCAATCGCTGGGATGACCGTGCTCGAAGTGAGCGAGCTGGTCAAGATGATGGAAGAGAAGTTTGGCGTGACCGCCGCGGCTCCGGTAGCCGTTGCGGCCGGTGCTCCCGCCGCCGGCGGTGGCGAAGGTGCCGCCGAGGCTGAAGAGCAGACCGAGTTCGACGTTATCCTGAAGGGTATCAAGGACGGCGGTAACAAGATCCAGGTCATCAAGGCCGTTCGTACGGTCGTATCGGGCCTGGGTCTCAAGGAAGCCAAGGAACTCGTTGAAGCGGGGGGCAAGGCCGTTCGCGAAGGCGTTTCCAAGGACGAAGCCAACGAGATCAAGGAAAAACTCGAGGAAGCCGGCGCTGAGATCGAACTCAAGTAACGATCCAGAGTTTTACAATACGTTGATTTCTCTTTTGCCACCGACGCACGCATCAGTGTGCGCCGGTGGTCGTATATTCTCGCAATGGCCGATGCGCAATCGGGAGGTATAGATGTTTAACAGGGATCGCACGATCAAACGTGTGGAAGTCGGCACTGCCGGACCAAAGGTGATGGAGCTGCCGGACCTGGTCGACATACAGCTGTTGTCGTACGAAAAATTCCTCCAACGGGAGCGAATGAGCGCCGGAGAGGCGCCCCTCGTTCAGGGTATGGAAGAGGTATTCCAGGGAACGTTCCCGATCGAGAGCCAAGCCGGTGATATGCGGCTCGAGTACGATCACTACATTCTCGACGAGGAGAACATCAAGTTCAACGAGACGGAGTGCAAGGCAAAGGGCCACACCTTCGCCATTCCCGTCAAGGCGCGTATCAACCTGATCTTTCTGGATACCGGCGAGATCCGCCAGAAGGACATCTACATGGGCGATATTCCGCTCATGACCGAACGGGGCACATTTATCATCAACGGCGCGGAGCGCGTCGTTGTGAGCCAGATACACCGCAGCCCGGGAGTGATCTTTTCCCACGAGAAGGGCGTCTACTCGTCGCGGATCATCCCGTACCGTGGAAGTTGGCTCGAGTTCGAGATAGACCAGAAGCGAGAACTGATCTACGCCAAGGTGGACCGCAAAAAACGCATCCTGGGGACGCTCTTTGTGCGCGCCCTTGGATACGACACGCGGGAAAAGATCATCGATCTTTTCTACAACAAGAAGCCCGCAAACATCTCGAAGGATCGCGATAAACTGATCGGTGCGGTCCTGGCGGAGGCGGTGTATACCAAGGATGACGCCGGGGAAGAGCGCAAGCTCTATCGTGCGGGTGAGAAGATGCACCCCCACGACCTGGACGAACTGCTGCACAGCGGAATCGAGGACGTGGTCATTATCGACGATTCCCACGAAGACTCCCTCCACTCGGACATCGTGCTGAACTGTTTTGAACGGGAAGAGTCCAAGTTCACCGCGGAAGAGGGCGAAAAGGACGAACCCTCCAAGGAAGACGCCATTACGGCGATCTACGCCGTCATCCAGCCCGGCGAACCGATCACGATTGAAAGCGCTGAGAAGGATTTCACGAGTATGTTCTTCTCGTCGCGCCGGTACGACCTCGGAAGAGTCGGGCGGTACAAGTTAAACAAAAAGTTCTACGACACGGACGAGGTGGACCAGCACACGCTCACGCAGCTGGACATCATCAATACGATGCGATTCCTCATCAAGGTCTACATCGGCGAGGAAAACGTCGACGACATAGACCACCTGGGGAACCGTCGCGTCCGCTCCGTGGGGGAGCTGCTCGCGAATCAGCTCAAGACGGCCTTCAGTCGGATGGAGCGTATCGCCAAGGAGCGTATGTCGCTCAAAGAGACCGATACGATCAAACCGCAGGATCTCGTCTCGATCAAACCGGTGGTGGCGGCGGTCAAGGAGTTCTTCGGAAGCTCACAACTGTCGCAGTTTATGGATCAGGTGAACCCCCTGTCGGAGCTGACGCACAAGCGCCGCCTCAACGCGCTTGGGCCGGGGGGGCTCTCCCGGGACCGCGCCGGATTCGAAGTGCGTGACGTTCACTATACGCACTACGGGCGTATGTGCCCGATCGAAACGCCGGAAGGTCCCAACATCGGCCTTATCGTTTCGCTCGCGAACTACACGCGGGTGAACGACTACGGCTTCCTGGAAACGCCCTACCGGAAGGTCACCAAGGGAAAGGTCACCAAAAACATCGAGTATCTCTCCGCCATGGACGAAGAGAAGTTCTACATCGCCCAAGCAAACGCCCCGGTCAACAAGAAGGGCGAGTTTGGATCGGGTCAGATCTCCGTTCGCAAGAGCGGCGACTACACGACGCGGACGCCGGAACAGATCCAGTACATGGACGTCTCCCCCAAGCAGATCATCAGCGTCAGCGCCTCGCTGATTCCCTTTCTCGAACACGACGACGCCAACCGTGCACTCATGGGAAGCAACATGCAGCGGCAGGCGGTCCCCCTGGTATTCCCGGAACCGCCCCGCGTCGGGACGGGGATGGAAGCGAAGTGCGCCTACGACTCCGGCGTCCTCGCGAAGTCGCGCCGGGCGGGGACGGTGGTCTACGTCTCGTCCACCCGGGTGGTGATCGATCCCGACGAGAAGGCAAACGCCAAGGACCAGGACATCTACGAACTGGTGAAATACCAGCGTACCAACCAGGACACGTGTTACATCCAGAAGCCCATGGTCGCAAAGGGACAGAAGATCGCCGCCGGCGCGCCGATTGCCGACGGCCCCGCTACCTTCAAGGGCGAACTCGCCCTGGGACGCAACGTCCTGGTCGGGTTTGTCCCCTGGAACGGATACAACTACGAGGACGCGATCCTCGTCTCCGAGAAGGTGGTGAAGGAAGACATCTTCACCTCAGTCCACATCAAGGAGTTCACCGTAGACGTTCGCGAAACGAAACTGGGTCCCGAGAAGATCACCAGCGACATCCCCAACGTGAGCGAGCGCGCCCTGGCCAAACTGGACGGTGAAGGCGTGGTCCGGGTCGGCGCGAAGGTGGGGTCCAGCGACATCCTGGTTGGAAAGGTGACGCCCAAGAGCGACACCGAGACGACCCCGGAGTTCAAGCTGCTCAACCAGATCTTCGGTGAGAAGGCCAAGGAAGTTCGCGATACGTCGCTCAAGGTGCCCCACGGCGTTGAGGGCACCGTCATCGATATCCAGCGCCTGCGCCGCAGCTCCGGGGACGATCTCTCTCCCGGGGTGGAAGAGGTGGTGAAGGTCCTGGTAGCGACCAAGCGCAAACTGCGCGAGGGTGACAAGATGGCCGGCCGCCACGGCAACAAGGGCGTCATCGCCCGGGTCCTCCCGGAAGAGGACATGCCCTATATGGCGGACGGAACGCCGCTCGACGTGTGTCTCAACCCGCTGGGCGTTCCCAGCCGTATGAACCTGGGCCAGATCCTCGAGACGGAGCTGGGGTGGGCCGCCGTCGGGCTCGACGAGTGGTACGCCACGCCCGTTTTCGAGTCCGCCTCCAACGAGCAGATTGAACAGAAACTGCGCGCCGCCGGGTTGCCTCCAAACTCGAAGGCGGAACTCTACGACGGTCGCACGGGTGAAAAATTCCAGAACCCGGTCATGGTGGGCTATATGTACATGTTAAAGCTCCACCACTTGGTAGACGACAAGATGCACGCCCGGAGTACCGGCCCCTACTCTCTCGTAACGCAGCAGCCCCTGGGCGGAAAGGCGCAGTTCGGCGGGCAGCGGCTTGGAGAGATGGAAGTGTGGGCCCTCGAAGCGTACGGTGCGGCGAACACGCTGCAGGAACTCCTCACGATTAAGAGCGACGACATGAACGGCCGCGCCAAGATCTACGAGAGCATCGTGAAGGGCCTGCCGGCAACATCGGCGGGCGTGCCTGAATCGTTCAACGTCCTCGTGCAGGAACTGCGCGGTCTCGGTCTCGACATTTCGATCTACGATTCCCGTGGCAAGCAGGTACCCCTGACTGAACGCGACGAAGAACTGATCAATCGCCAGGGCAGCAATTTCTAAGGAGCTGAGTGATGCGCGATATCCAGGATTTTGACAACATCATGATAAAGCTGGCCTCGCCGGACCAGGTCCGTGCATGGAGCTACGGCGAGGTCAAGAAACCGGAAACGATCAACTACCGGACGCTCCGCCCGGAAAAGGACGGACTCTTCTGCGAGCGCATCTTCGGCACCACCAAGGAGTGGGAGTGCTACTGCGGTAAGTTCAAGTCGATCCGCTACAAGGGCGTTATCTGCGACCGGTGCGGCGTCGAAGTAGCGCACCCCAAGGTCCGGCGCGAGCGCATGGGCCACATCGAACTGGCGAGCCCCGTATCCCATATCTGGTACTACCGTTCCGTCCCGTCCCGTATGGGCTTGCTTCTTGACCTCTCCGTGTCGGAGTTGCGCTCCATCCTCTACTACGAGAAGTACATCGTCATTGATCCCGGTGACACGGACCTCAAGCGGATGGAGCTCCTCACTGAAGAGGACTACATGGATGCCCAGGAACGGTACGGGCTCTCCTTTTCGGCCGGTATCGGCGCCGAGGCGATCAGGACGCTCCTGGAGGAGTTGGATCTCGAGTCCCTCTCGGCGGAGCTGCGGATCCGGATGATCGAGAAGGGCGCCAAGTCTGACAAGCGCCTCTTGAAGCGGATCGAAATCGTGGAGAACTTCCGGGACTCAGACAACGACCCAGCCTGGATGGTGATGGATGTCATTCCGGTCATTCCGCCGGAGCTACGGCCCATGGTCCAACTCGACGGTGGACGCTTCGCCACGAGTGACTTGAACGATCTCTACCGGCGCGTCATTAACCGGAATAATCGACTGAAGCGCCTGTTGGCATTAAACGCACCGGACATCATCATCCGGAACGAGAAGCGCATGCTGCAGGAGGCGGTGGACGCGCTCTTTGACAACAGCAAGAAGAAGCGTGTGGTCAAGGGAGCGAGCAACCGTCCGCTGAAGAGTCTCTCCGACATGCTCAAGGGCAAGCAGGGACGCTTCCGTCAGAACCTGCTGGGAAAGCGCGTGGACTATTCGGGGCGCTCGGTCATCGTTGTAGGCCCCGACCTCAAGCTGCACCAGTGCGGTCTACCCACGAAGATGGCCCTGGAACTCTTCAAGCCGTTTATCATGAAGAAGCTCGTCGAGAAGGACGTGGTGTACAACATCAAGCGCGCCAAGTCGCTGGTTGAGCAGGAGACACCGGAGGTCTTCGCCGTCCTTGACGACGTGGTGAAGGAGCATCCCGTCCTGTTGAACCGGGCACCCACGCTTCACCGCTTGGGAATCCAGGCGTTTGAGCCGGTACTCGTGGACGGTAAGGCGATCAAGCTGCATCCACTCGTGTGTCACGCCTACAACGCAGACTTCGACGGCGATCAGATGGCGGTCCACGTTCCCCTGACCCAGGCGGCGCAGATCGAGGCGTGGACGCTTATGCTCGCCTCGCGCAATCTCTTGAACCCCGCCAACGGTCAACCGGTTGTTCTCCCCGGTCAGGACATGATCCTGGGTATCAACTATCTCACCCGGGAACGCCCCGAAGCGCCCGGAACGGGAAAGTTCTTCTCGAGCCCGGAGGAAGCGATTCTCGCCCACGACGCGAACGCAATCGATTACCAGGCGCTCATCAAGGTGGTGATGGACGGTAAGGTGGTGGAAACAACCGTTGGACGGATCTACCTGAACGAGGAACTGCCGCCGGAAGTCGAATACATGAACCACCCCATGGGGGACAGGGAGATCCGTTCCCTAATTGCGAACGTCTACGCTGAAAAGGGCTCCGCCGTTACGGTGAAGATGCTGGACGCCATCAAGAAGCTCGGTTTCAAGTACGCAACGCTCTTCGGCGCCACGATCAGCATGGAAGACATCCTGATTCCCGATATCAAGCGCGAAATGATCAACGACGCCAACACCCGCGTAGAGGCGATCCAGGAGCAGTATCGCTCCGGTGTGATCACCCAGGATGAGCGGTATAACAACGTTGTCGAAGTGTGGAGCAAAACGAACGAAGATCTCACCAACGAGATGATGAAGCATCTCAAGGAGCACAAGAACGGCTTCAACCCCGTCTACATGATGGCCGACTCCGGTGCTCGTGGTAGTCGTAGCCAAATTCGCCAGTTGGCCGCCATGCGCGGCCTGATGGCCAAGCCCTCCGGTGACATCATCGAACTGCCGATCCGCTCCAACTTCAAGGAGGGGCTCTCGGTCATCGAGTTCTTTATCTCCACCAACGGTGCTCGCAAGGGTCTTGCCGACACCGCGCTCAAGACCGCCGACGCCGGCTACCTGACGCGACGCCTGGTGGACATTGCCCAGGACGTCGTCGTTACGGGCGTCGACTGCGGTACGATCAACGGTATCGACATGACGGCGCTAAAGGACGGTGAAGAGGTCGTTGAACGGCTGGCGGACCGTATCCGCGGCCGATTTACGCTGGAGCAGGTCAAGCACCCGATCACCGGCGATATCATGGTCGATGTGAACGAAGAGATCAGCGACGAGATGGCCGATTCGATCGAAGCGGCCGGTATCGAGAAGGTCCGGATTCGCACCGTCCTGACCTGCGAGGCGGAGTACGGTGTCTGCCAGAAGTGTTACGGGCGCAACCTGGCAACCAACCAGGTTGTGGACATCGGCGAGGCGGTGGGTATTATCGCCGCGCAGTCGATCGGGCAACCCGGCACGCAGCTGACGATGCGTACCTTCCATATCGGCGGCGCCGCCACGAAAACCGCCGAGGAGAACCGCACCTACCTGAAGTATCCGGTCCTGGTGCGCCGGATCCAGGGATCCGTGAAACAGGACAAGGACGGCACCAACCTCTTCACCCGTAAAGGCTACGTCTTCGTGTCACGCGTCGTGGGGCAGCACAACCTCTCCGGTGCAGAACTCCTGGTAGAACCGGAGGAGAAGGTTGTCCGGGGTCAGGCCGTCCTGAAGAGGAAGACCAAGGAGATCACGGCGGAAGACAACGCGTACTGCATCGTCAAAGGCAAGACGCTCTATCTGGTGGCCCAGGAACAGCGCGTGGAGATCCGAAACGGTGCGGTGCTCCATGTCAACGAAGGCGATATCGTCGCCGCGGAAGAACCGATCGCCTCCTTTGATCCCTTCAGCGAGCCCATCATCAGTGAGTTCGCCGGGACCGTCCAGTTCCGCGACATCATCGAAGGGACCACCCTCAAGAAAGAGGTCAACGCCGATACTGGCAACACGGAGAACAAGATCGTCGAGCACCCCGTCGAGAACATGCAACCCAGCCTGGTCATCCTCGACGCCGAGGAGGAGGAGGCGTACGTCTACCCGATACCGAACTCCGCGTACCTGCAGGTGAACGATGGTGAAGAGGTTGCAGTGGGACAGCCGCTGGTCAAGATGCTCAAGGAGAGTGTCAAGACGCGTGATATCACCGGTGGTCTGCCCCGGGTCGGCGAGCTTTTCGAGGCGCGGCGACCCAAAAGCGCGGCGATACTCGCGCAGATCGGCGGTACGGTCCGAACGGGCAACGTGGTGAAGGGGAAACGGGTCGTTATGGTGGAGGATCCCTACGGGAAGCAGTTCAAGCACCTGGTTCCCATGGGACGGCTCATGCTCGTCCGTGACGGTGACCCCGTTGAAGCGGGAGAACCGCTTTGTGACGGCGCCCAGGATCCGCACGATATCCTCGCGATCCTCGGTGAAAACGCCTTGCAGTCGTTCCTTGTGAACGAAGTGCAGGAGGTCTACCGCCTGCAGGGCGTGAACATCAACGACAAGCACATCGGTGTCATCATTCGCCAGATGATGCGCAAGCTGGAAATCATCCAGGTGGGCGACACGAAGTTCATCTTCGGCCAGCAGGTTGACAAGCACCGTTTCCACGAGGAGAACCGGCGCGTAACCCGGCAAGGTGGTCAACCCGCCGTGGGCCGGCCGCTACTACTCGGTATCACCCGGGCGAGCCTGAATATAGACTCCTTTATCTCCGCCGCGAGCTTCCAGGAGACGACCCGGGTTCTGACGAACGCGGCGATCGCCGGGGCCACCGACCAGTTGCGTGGTCTCAAGGAGAACGTCGTAATCGGCCACCTGATACCGGCCGGAACGGGCATGCGCGACTACCGCAACATCCGGCTCTACGACGACACGACGGACGACCTCGATGCGCACGTGGAGGCGATCCTCATCGAGCGGGCCAAGGAGAAGGAACTCGAGGAACAGCAGGCCGAAGAGATGGCGGAGCTCGATGTTGGACAGGGAGAGTAGCCGGCGCGATACGCGAAGAGCGATGCACGACGTGCCATAAAAACGAATCGCGGTTCGCGATTTGCGCCGCGGCACCGGGTCGAGTGTTGACAACACTTCGGACCTTGTGATAGCGTGCCGCGCCACGAAACAAGTAGAGGTTTAGAAGATAGACAATGCCAACGATCAACCAGTTGATTCAAAAAGGGCGGAAACGCCAGACAAAGAAGACCAAATCACCGGCGCTCCAGTCTTGCCCGCAACGGCGCGGCGTGTGCACCCGTGTCATGACGGTCACGCCGAAGAAGCCGAACTCAGCGCTTCGAAAAGTCGCCCGTGTGCGTTTAACGAACGGTATTGAGGTCACGGCGTACATCCCCGGAATCGGACATAATCTGCAGGAACACTCGGTAGTGCTGCTTCGCGGCGGCCGTGTCAAGGACCTGCCCGGCGTGCGGTACCATATCGTCCGCGGAACAAAAGATACGCTCGGCGTGGAAGATCGGCGCAAGGGTCGTTCCAAGTACGGAACGAAGCGGCCCAAGGCGTAGGGGAGGAAGAGGTAGATGCCCCGAAGACGCATTCCGCAACGACGCCCGCCGCTGGCGGATCCGATGTACAACGATGTCGTTGTGTCGCGGTTCGTGAACCGCATGATGAGTGCCGGAAAAAAATCCGTCAGTCGCAAGTCGTTCTATGAAGCGATGAAAATGCTCGAAGAGAAGGTTTCCGACAAACCTCCGGTGGAGGTATTCCTCAAGGCTCTGGACAACGTCAAGCCTGCAATCGAGGTCAAGAGTCGCCGCGTGGGTGGTTCCACCTACCAGGTTCCGGTGGAAGTCAAGGAGAATCGGCGAGAAGCGCTCGCCATGCGCTGGATCATCGGCGCTGCCCGCGCCCGGAGCGGGAAATCGATGGGCAACCGCCTCGGGGCGGAACTGCTCGACGCATACAACCAGGCGGGTACCGCATTCAAGAAGAAGGAAGATACGCACCGGATGGCGGAGGCCAACAAGGCCTTTGCACACTATCGCTGGTAGTGTATAGTACCGGCAACGAACATACGGATCGGAGCTCAGTTCGGCGCGAGAAACCGCGTCCGAATACTGGTTCCGAGGAGCCAAACCGTCGGGTAGACCCGGAAGGTGGCGCCTGTTGACTCGAGTCGTTGACTCGAAAGCACACGCACCTCTAACACCCTTGACATAAAGGGTGTGTCTTCCTACAATCTGGCTCCTGATTCGGCACATGACACCGGTCCACTGGGCCGGTTTTTCGTGTCCACAACACCAGTAATACGAATTGCGGCATAAGCAAGGAGGACAGCGAAATGGCTAAGGCGAAGTTCGAACGAACCAAACCGCACATCAACGTCGGAACGATTGGTCACGTAGACCATGGAAAGACGACGCTCACAGCGGCCATGACCATGCTCAGCGCCAAGAAGTACGGCTCCAAGGTCATGAGCTACGAGGAAATCGATAACGCGCCGGAAGAGAAGGAGCGCGGGATCACGATCAACACGCGTCACGTTGAGTACGAGACCGACGCGCGGCACTACGCCCACGTTGACTGTCCCGGTCACGCCGACTACATCAAGAACATGATTACCGGTGCGGCGCAGATGGACGGCGCGGTTCTCGTTGTCGCTGCCACCGACGGTGCCATGGGACAGACCCGGGAGCACATCATCCTGGCGCGCCAGGTCGGCGTTCCGGCCCTGATCGTCTTTATCAACAAGACTGACCAAGTTGACGACGCCGATATGATCGAACTCGTCGAGGAAGAGGTGCGGGATCTTCTCAACACCTACGACTTCCCCGGCGACGACATCCCCTTCGTGAAGGGCAGCGCCTTCCAGGCGATGGAGAACCCGGAAGATGAAGAGCACACCAAGTGTATCTGGGAGCTCTTTGACGCGATGGACAACTACTTCCCGCTCCCCGAGCGCGCCGTTGACAAGCCCTTTCAGATGCCGATCGAGGACATCTTCTCGATCCAGGGACGTGGTACCGTTGTAACGGGCCGAATCGAGCAGGGCGTCGTTCATGTGAACGACCCGATCGAGATCGTCGGTATCCGGGAAACGAAGAAGACCGTCTGTACCGGTGTCGAGATGTTCAACAAGCTGCTTGACGAGGGACAGGCCGGTGACAACATCGGTGCGCTTCTCCGCGGAGTTGACAAGAAAGAGGTTGAACGCGGCCAGGTTCTTGCCGCTCCGGGAAGCATTACTCCCCACACCAAGTTCAAGGGTCAGATCTACGCGCTTACGAAGGACGAGGGCGGTCGCCACTCGCCCTTTATGAACGGATATCGTCCGCAGTTCTACTTCCGGACCACCGACGTGACCGGTACGGTTACGCTCCCGGAGGACAAGCAGATGATCATGCCTGGTGACAACACCGAGATCATCGGTGAACTCATCAAGCCGATTGCAATGGACAAAGGTCTCCGCTTCGCTATCCGCGAGGGTGGCCGGACCGTAGCCAGCGGCCAGGTTACCGAGATCATCGAGTAACCTGGCAAAACGCCGGGAATCAAGCCTTGTCGCCGGGGCTTGATTTTTTTGTCTTTGGAGGAAACATGCCTGGGGAAAAAATCCGGGTCAGACTTCGCGGATTTGACGTGCAACTGGTAGATCAGAGCGCCCGTTCGATTGTGCAGACGGTCCAGAAGGCGGGAGCTACCGTCTCCGGCCCGATCCCACTGCCGACGCGAATCAACAAGTTTACGGTGCTCCGTTCGCCCCACGTGAACAAGAAGTCGCGTGAGCAGTTCGAGATGCGGACGCACAAGCGCTTGATCGACATCATCGAACCGTCGTCGGCCGTTATGGACTCGCTTATGAAGCTCGAGTTGCCGGCGGGTGTAGACGTCGAGATCAAGCAGTAGCGAGGCACACGAGTCATGATTGGGTTGCTTGGCAAGAAAGTCGGCATGACGCAGGTATTCGACGACACGGGGCGCCTCGTTCCCGTGACGGTTCTGCAGGTTGAGCCGAACCTAGTCGTCCAGAAGCGTACCGAGGAGCGGGACGGGTATCGCGCCGTTGTGCTCGGAACGGACGAACAGAAACCCGAACGGGTGACAAAGCCGGTTCGGGGACAGTTCGGCGAGAGTGCTCCTCGCAAGTTTGTGTCGGAATTTCGCAACTTTTCGCACGAATGCGAAGTGGGCGACGAGCTGACGCTGGAACTCTTTTCCCAGGTTTTCTACGTGGATATCACGGCAACGAGCAAGGGTAAGGGATACCAGGGCGTCATGAAGCGCCACAATTTCGGCGGTGGACGCAAAACGCACGGTTCAAAGTTTCACCGCGCCAACGGTTCCACCGGTATGGCGGCGTGGCCCTCCCGTGTCATCAAGGGGACCAAGATGCCCGGCCGCATGGGTGGCGAGCGTTCTACCGTGTTGAATCTGCGCGTAGAGAAGCTGGATACCGAAAACCAGTTGCTCCTCGTTCGCGGTGCGGTACCGGGGCGCAAGAACGCCTACGTTCGTATTCGGCCGGCCGTGAAGAAGTCCTTTGTTCACTAGGGATAGGTAGATAGATATGGAAGCAAAAGTTCTGTCGACGGCGGGCAAGGAAGTCCGCACGATCTCCCTCTCCGACGACGTTTTTGCCCGTGAGGTGAGCGAGGGATCGATCTATCACGCGATTCGGAACGAACTCGCAAATGCGCGTGTCGGCACCGCCAGCACAAAGACGCGCGGGTTTGTTCGCTACAGCGGACGAAAACCGTGGCGACAGAAGGGGACGGGTCGCGCCCGCGCCGGATCGCGGCGATCCCCGATCTGGGTCGGCGGCGGTACCACCTTTGGACCGCAGCCCCGCGACTACAGCTACCGTCTGCCGCGCAAGGTCAAGCGGCTGGCGTTTGAATCGATCCTGACGCAGAAGGCGCAGGACGGCTCCCTCACCGTCGTGGAGGACTTCACCGTTGAATCGGGCAAAACCCGCGACATGGCGGCTTTGCTCGGCACACTGACGGACAAAAAGCGCGTCGTCCTGATCATGAAGGACGACGATGAGATGGTGAAACGCGCCGCGCGGAATATCCCGTGGCTCCGTTTTCTGAACTACGGTCGTTTGCGGGCTCACGATCTCTACTACGCCCAGCAGGTGATCGTCATGGAATCGGCGGCGTCCGCGCTCGGCGATTTCTACAGCAAGTGAGGCAGTCGGATGAGGCCCGACCAGATCATCATTGAGCCGATCCTGACCGAGAAATCGAACGGTCAGCGGGAAGAGGGTGTCTATACCTTCCGCGTGGATGCGCGCGCCAACAAGATTCTCGTAAAAGAGGCGGTGAAGGGGCTCTTCAACGTGCATCCCGTGGATTGCCGGATCGTGAACGTGAAGTCCAAGCCCAAGCGGCAGCGCTACAAGATAGGCCGCACCGCCACGTGGAAGAAGGCGATCGTTACGCTCGCCGAGGGCGAGAAGATCAGCGTGTTTGAAGGCGCCTAGGAGAACGAACGATGGGTATCAAGACCTATAATCCGATCACGCCGGGGATGCGGTACAAGACGTCGCTCACCTTTGATGAGCTTACGGACAAACCGGCGGAAAAGGCGCTCACCAAGGGGCGCTCCTTTCGTGCAGGCCGCGACAACCAGGGCCGCATCAGTGTCCGGCGAAAGGGTGGTCGCGTTCGGCGGAAGTATCGGGAGATCGACTTTCGCCGTGCAAAGCTGGGCGTTCCGGGTGTTGTGAAGAGCGTGGAATACGATCCGAACCGGAGCGCAAACATCGCCCTCGTTCACTACGCGGACGGTGAGAAGTGCTACATCATTGCACCCAAGGGGCTCGAAGTCGGGACGACGATCGAGAACGGCCCTAAGGCGGCAATACGCCTTGGGAACCACCTGCCCATGGAGAACATCCCGGTTGGTACGGTGGTGCATAACGTGGAACTTACCCTAGGTAAGGGTGGGCAGATGGTTCGTGCCGCCGGGGGCGCCGCCACTATCGTCGCCGCAGAGGGTGATTACGTGACCCTGCGTCTTCCCTCCGGTGAGATGCGGATGGTGTTCAAGAAGTGCAGCGCCACCATCGGAACGGTGGGAAACGGTGACCACATGAACGTATCCCTCGGAAAGGCGGGGCGCTCCCGCTGGCTGGGGCGCCGTCCCAAGGTCCGCGGCGTTGTCATGAACCCGGTAGATCACCCCCACGGCGGTGGTGAGGGACGGACCAGCGGTGGTCGGCACCCCGTTTCGCCCTGGGGAACCCCAACCAAGGGGTACAAGACGCGGAAGAAGCGCAAGTCCACCAACAAGTTCATCGTGAAGAGACGGAAGTAAGGGAGTAGGAGAAGAGCATGTCGCGTTCAATCAAGAAGGGACCGTTCATCGAGAAGCGCCTGTACCATCGCGTGGTCGAGATGAACAAGTCTGGTCAGAAGAAGATGATCAAGACCTACTCCCGGACTTCGACGATTATCCCGGAGATGGTCGGTCTGACCGTTTCCGTCTACAACGGCAAGTCCTGGGTTCCGGTCTACGTGACGGAGAACCTCGTTGGTCACAAGCTGGGCGAATTCTCGCCGACGCGCCTCTTCCGCGGCCACGCCGGCTCGGACAAGAAGGTCGGTAAGAGGTAGGGGACGATGGCATACAGAGCGGAAGCGAAATACGTGCGGATCTCCGCGTTCAAGGCGCGCCGGGTGGCCGATGTCGTACGGCGCCGCCCCTACTCGGAAGCGGTGGCTATTCTGAACGCCCTGCCCAATAAGGGCGCCAAGCTGATCCAAAAGGT
>JANQHT010000127.1 GCA_028282545.1 Spirochaetales bacterium | reverse complement strand
CAGGCCGCTCATGATCAGTGCCAGAAGTACAAACCGATTGGGAAACAACAGGAACAGGGCAAAACCCACAATTGTCTCCGTGCCCTCTACCACGCCGGTGGGCATTACCACGCTCGTCGGTGAGGTGCCGCCGGCGGAGCGCTTTTCCAGCAGTGCCGAAAGGTACATCCAACTGGCGGCGTTGACGTAGAACACGGCAAAGAGCAGCGATAGCGCCTGCCACCCTCCGGGAACACCCGCCGAATAGACAACGCCGAACGGCACGGCGGCGTAGACCACGAAATCGAGGACGATGTCGAGATACCCCCCGCGATCGCTCTGCAGTCCCGCGGCCCGGGCGATCGCTCCGTCCAGACCGTCGAGAATGCGGTTCACGAACCAGAGCGCAAGGGCCGCGAAACGGAACTGCATCGCCGCTGCCAGGGCGGCGCCTATTCCGAATGCAAAGGCGGCGACCGTAACGTGATCGGGATGCACCGTGCGGACAAGGAGGCGCACCGCAGGGTCGAGAATTCTGTCCTTGACGGGTCGAAGCACTGAATCAAGCACGCAGTTTTCCCAATTTGTTCTTCCCCTTCCCTGATGTATATACTAACCAATATGTTGTCGCTTCGGCGAACCGATGGTTCCGGCTTCCTCATCGTGCGGGAGGTGGAAAAACGCTACGGGAACTTTCACGCCTTGCACCCCGTCTCGTTCGACCTGGGTCACCGGGAACTACTCTCGTTTGTGGGACCCTCCGGGGCCGGTAAAACGACACTTCTGAAAATCCTGGCCGGAATCGAGGCGTCCGACGGCGGTTCCGTGGCATTTCCGGGCGCCGCCGGGGATCCGCACCCGGTGAACCTTGTGTTCCAGGACTACCTGCTCTTCCCGCACATGACCGTATTCGCAAACGTCGCCTTCGGACTGCGGGCGCAGCGTCGCGTTCGACGCAGTCTGGGGACAACCTACGGTCGCGATGCTATTCGTGAACGGGTGTTCGAGTACTTGCGGCGTCTCGGCATCGAAGAGAAAGCGCAGGCGTACCCGGCGCAACTCTCCGGAGGGCAGAAACAACGGGTCGCCCTGGCGCGCGCCCTGGTGTTGGAGCCTAAACTCCTGCTCCTGGACGAACCGCTGGCAAACCTTGATCGCACTTTGAAAATGGAAACGGCGCTCTTCTTCCGGGATCTCCAGCGGAGGTTCGAACTGTCGATGATCATCGTTTCCCACGATATCGAGGAGACGGCGGCCATATCGGACAGAATGGGAGTGATCGCCGAGGGACAACTGATCCAACTGGATACGGTGGCGGCGCTTCGCAACGCGCCGGTCAATGAAACGGTGGCGCAACTGGTCGGCAGCGACCCGGCGGCCAACATGGAGGAAACGATATGAACCGGAATACCCCCGCACGGCAACTCGTAATCTGGTTGGCTCTTATCGCCGCGACATTTCTCCTCGCCGCGTGTGGCGCCGACGAGGAACGCGGCGAGACAGACCAAGCCGCCCAGCCGTCCTCTTCAATGGAATTTTAAAGCAAATAAAAAATCATCCGCCAAAACTTTTTTGTCTGGGAGGGGGGGAGGTGGAGAGTTGCAAATA
>JANQHT010000159.1 GCA_028282545.1 Spirochaetales bacterium | reverse complement strand
ACGAAAGCTGTGTTTGTTGTCCTCGAAGAGCACCGCCTCGTTCGTTTCCACCACCAGCGAGAAACCGAGCGAAGCAAAGATCGATCGATTTTCGGGGGTCGTGAACACAAAGAGCGAGTTCACACCGTTGTGGTAGGCGTTGAGTTTTAAGTACGAGACGATCTTCGCCGTGAGATTCTCACCGCGGACACCCCTCTTGACCGCGACGCCTTTGATCACGCGTCCCGCGATCGATCCGGTAGCAACAAGGGTGTCTGCCTGGAATACCCCGACCGTATACTCGATATCCCTTTCGTACCGAAGGTTTTCCCGTTGAAGAAACTTCTCGACCAGTGATCGCTCCGGGGCAACGCTCGGCGAAAGCGACCGAATCGAGTATTCTCCACTCCACGCCATGTGAGGATTGTGTTGTGTAGGTTTTCTTCTCGTAAGTAAGACGTAATCGGATATTCGTGTCCGGGTTTGTCCTACAACCCCATGAGCCGGTTTTTGTACACGTAGTGAGTGAGTTGGGAGTTGTTCCGGAGATTCATCTTCTCGAGCAGTCGGCTTCGATACGTGCTTACCGTCTTTACGCTCAGATTCAACTCCAGGGCGATCTCTGAAAGCGTTTTTCCCGAGGCGATCATCAGCATCACTTGCGTTTCCCGCTCCGACAGCGCCAGGTGCGGCGCGCGGAGATCCGGCGTTCGCACTGTGTTGAGAAGTACGCTCGAAGTCACCTCGTTTATGTACGTCTCACCCTTGAGCACGCAACGGACCGCGTTCACCAACTCCTCCGGCGCCGCCGCCTTGTTGAGACAACCGGCCGCGCCGAGACGAAACGCGCGCGCCGCGTACTGCGACTCCGGTTGGATGCTCAACAAAAGCACGGGGAGTTTGGGAAACTCCCGTTTGACCTCCGACAAGACGATCATCCCGTCCTTTCCCGGCAGGCTGATATCCAGGACGATCACGTCGATACGATACTTGCGCAGAAGCGGCACCACCTGATCACCGCTATCGGTCTCGTATATCCGTGAGATCGAGAACGACTCCTTGAGCAACTGCGTCAACCCGCGACGCAGGATCGGGTGATCGTCAGCTACGAGTATGTGAGGAATGGTGTACCTCCCCGATCGGGATCTTTGCCAAAACGTGGGTGCCGTCCGTACCGGACCGAAATCGGATCTCTCCGCCGAGGCGCCGCACCCGTTCGCGCATCCCGACGATGCCGTACGATTTCGGATTCGTGAGCTTGTTGCGGTCGATACCGGCGCCGTTGTCGCGTATCTCGATGCATAGGTGGTCCTCAACGGTGGCCAGTGTGACGCGCGCCTCGGTTGCCTGCGAATGGCGTACGATGTTAGTGAGGATCTCCTGTACGACGCGGAACACGGTCGTGGCTCGTTCAATCGAGACATCGGGCGTCGAGGCGATCTCGTGTTGAAAGTGAACCTCCGAGTGCTTATCCGTCTCCTTGACCAACCACTCGACCGCTTCGGCCAAGGAGAGATTGTCGAGTGCGACCGGTCGCAACCGCGTCGCCATATCCTTTGTCCAATCGAGCGTTGCGCCGATGATCCCGAGCATCGAGTCGTACCGCGCCTGGCGCTGCTCCTCGTGCGATGCCGCGTTTTTTGATAGCCAAAAGATGTGCATCTTGAGCGTCGTCAACAGTTGTCCCAACTCATCGTGTACGTCGCGCGCCACCGCTTTGCGCTCCTCCTCGCGCACATCCTGAACGTTGTCGGAGAATCGTTGCAGCAGCAGATTGTGCCGGTGTAGTCCCCTGATGCGGACGCGTGCGACCAGCGCGATCGCGGTACCGACGACAAGCGCGACGAGCACGAAGAAGGCCGGTCGTTGGTAGAACGACGGGTGCACTTCGACGTGCATGTCCGCGTATTCCGTGCTCCACACGCCGTTGCTGTTCGTACCCGTTACGCGAAGCGTGTACTGTCCGGGCGGTAGGCTCGAGTAGAAATAGCGGTTTGTCGTACCGAGGTAGTGCGGCTCGGGGTCGAATCCGATCAACTGCACCGCAAACGTGTTCTTTGACGGGTCGGTGAAGTCGAGCGCCGCAAAGGTAAAGCCGACAAAGGAGTCACCGGGAAAAATATTTATCGAGTTGCTCACCACGATGTTCCGCTCTATGTACCGACGATTGCCGGCGTACGTGTCCTCGGTGACCGGTGTGTTGTAGACGCTGAACTCGGTGATACGTATGGGTGCCATAAATGGGTTGGGAACGACCCGTTCCGGATCAAACCGAATCACACCGGCACCGGTACCCATCACCAACGCCCCGGTACGCGTTCGGGATACGGAGTTGCGTCCGAACTCGTCGGCGGGGAGTCCGTCCGATCGCCAGTAGTTTGTAAAGCGGTGCGTCGCGGTATCGAAGTGCGCCAGTCCGTTCTCGGTGGCGACCCACAAATCGTCGTGCAAGTCGGGTACGATCCCAATGACGCTGTTATCGGGTAAGCCATCCTCAACACGATACGCCCTGAACACCCCCCTCTCCGGATCAAACGCGTTGAGACCGCCGCCGGAGGTACCGATCCATAACGTGCCGTCCCGCGTCTCGGTGATCGCGTTCACGCTGTTGTCGCTGATACTCGACGGATCGTTCGGATTGCGCGTGAACGTGATGAATCGATCGCTATCGGCCTCCCGGCGACTCAGTCCGCCGTCCCATGTACCTACCCAGAGGACTCCGTCACCGTCCTGATAGAGTGCACGAATCGAATTGCCGACCAACGACGATTGGTCGTCCGGATCGCGTGTGAATCGAATGAATCGATCTTCGCGAGCGTCGTACAGACTGAGCCCGCCGCCCTCGCTACCGATCCACAGGCGGCCGTTGTCGTCCACAAGCAGACTCCAGATCACATCGGAGGGAATCGTCGCGTCGTCGTCGGGATCAAAACGATAGCGCGTGATCTGGCCGGATGAGCGGTCCAATCGGTTGAGCCCGTCTCCGTCGCTTCCGATCCATATGTGCCCGTTTTGATCGACGGCGAGCGCGTAGAGATGATCGCTTGACAACGACGACGGATCGTCCCGTCGATGGAGAATTTGTGCGACGCCGCGCTCGTTATCGATACGAAAGAGGCCGTCGCCGTCGGTCGCGATCCACAGTGCTCCGGCGTCGTCCTCAACGATCTGTCTCGGTGTGTACTCACCGTCGAGAACGTACTCAAACCCTTCGCTCCGGGGGTTGTATCGACTGAGACCTCCCCCGCGTGTGGCTACCCATACCAACCCCGAACGATCAACGTAGATATCGCGCACAAAATCGCTGCCGATCGAGCGATCTTCGTCCGCCTGGTACGCAACCGTACGAACGGTACCGTCCGATTCGATCAGTGCAACGCCGTCACGCTCCGTGCCCGCCCAGATTTGACCGGAACCGTCCTCGTTGATCGTCCTGATCGTTACATCCGGGAGTACCGTAACGAAACGCGGCTCACCCTCGTGCCACTCTACATACAGTAACCCGGTGTGTTCCGTGCCGATCCACATATCGCCGCGCGAATCTTCAAAGATATCCCGTATCGTGCTCCCGGCGAGCCAAGTCGTCATCGAACCGTCGCCGCGTTGTATCGATAAGCCTCCGCCGCTCGTCCCGATCCACATACGCCCGGCACGGTCGCGAAAGAGCGCACGAATCACGTCACTTTCCAACCCTGCCGTGGAAGCGGCGGGTAGACGCGTAAATCGTCCCGATTCGACGTCGAGGATCGCGATACCGGAATCCGCAGTGCCGACCCAGATCGATCCGTTGTCCGCCTCTTCGAGGGAGAAGATCTTCTCGCTGGGAATAGAGGTCGGGTCTTCCGGGACCGGGAAGTACACCTCAAAGGAGTCGCTCTCCCAATCGTATCGGTTCAGACCGTCACCGGTCCCGATCCACAAACGGTTGTCCGAGTCCTCAAGCATGTCGAACACCACCGAGCCGGAGAGGCTCGTTTGATCCATCGGTTCGGGACGATACGTACGGATATCCCGCCCGTCGAAGCGGTTGAGACCGGAGAACGTCCCAAACCACAGAAAGCCGAGATGATCCTGCAATACGCAGAAGACCGAATTGTTCGCAAGGCCGTCGCGAACCGATACGTGATCGAACCGAAGTGAGTGTTGCGCGCATAGCGTACCGGGAAATACGACGCTCCCCAGCGCCAAGAGAACGACATACGGTTTCCACCGCTGAAACACGCTTCGATTGTACACGATACTGGAGCGATCCAGTGTAGGACCAATACGGACACGATCTTCCGAGGGCGTCTTACTTACAGCGGGAGCGAGGCAAAACAGGATAGATGTACAGCGTATGACCGCCGTACACGGTGCGGAGAGAAGAACAGGAGCAAGGATGATACGAGAGGGATTGGTGTTGATGGTGGTGGGGATGGTCACGGTGTTCGCGTTTTTGACGGCACTTGTGGGGTCGTTGTCGCTGATGGCGGGAGTGTTTCGACGATTCGCAGGCGATACGCAGGGTACGGAGGACACCGTTGCGCGTGATTGTGCGGCCGTGGCCGCCTCGTTTGCGTACCATCTGCGCCGGAGAGGAAGCGATGAAACGGATTGACGTGATGATCACCGCCTTTCGGGACGGCTTTCAATCGGTGTACGGGGCACGCGTCCTCACGCCGGACTTTCTGCCGGCACTCGAAGCGGCGGCCGCGGCGGGGTTTCGCCATTTCGAGATCGGCGGGGGCGCACGCTTCCAATCACTCTATTTCTACTGTAACGAAGACGCCTTTGCGATGATGGATGCCTGTCGGGAGGTCGTTGGGCCGGAGGTGGAGCTGCAAACGCTCGCCCGGGGGGTGAACGTCGTCGGGCTTGATTCGCAACCGAGCGATATGATCGAGTTGCACGCCCGGCTGTTTCACAAGCACGGTGTGTCGATCATCCGCAACTTCGACGCGTTGAACGACGTGGAGAATCTCGATTTCAGCGGTCGTGCGATCACCGATGCCGGTATCCACCACGAGGTGTGTGTAACGCTGATGGGGATGCCGCCGGGGGCCACCGGTGCGCACGACGAACCGTTCTATACGGGAACACTGCGGGCGATCCTGGACTCCGGGATTCCCTTTGATTCGGTCTGTTACAAAGACGCCTCGGGAACCACGCCGCCGGACATCGTCTACCAATCGATCAAAGCGGCGCGGGCGCTGTTACCGCCGGAGGTGTCGCTCCACTTTCACACGCACGAGAGCGCGGGTACCAGCATCGTGTGTTACAAAGCGGCGCTCGAGGGCGGTGCCGACGCGATCGATTTGGGGCTGGCCCCCGCATCGGGCGGTACCGCGCAACCGGACGTGGTCACGATGTGGCACGCGCTACGCGGCACGGAGTTCGATCTGGACATCGACATCAAAAAGGTGTTGGAGGTGGAAGAGCTGTTTCAGGACCGGATGAAAGAGTACTTCCTGCCGCCGGAGGCGACGCGTGTTGAACCGATCATCCCCTTTTCCCCGATGCCCGGAGGGGCGCTCACCGCGAATACGCAGATGATGCGGGACAACGGGATTCTGGAGCGCTACCCACAGGTGATTGCCGCGATGGGCGAGGTGGTGATGCGCGGGGGATTCAGCACCTCGGTGACACCGGTCTCGCAGTTTTACTTTCAACAGGCGTTCAACAACGTCTTTTTCGGCCCCTGGGAGAAGATCGCCGACGGGTATGGGAAGATGGTTCTCGGGTACTTTGGGAAGACACCGCTTCCGCCGGATCCACAGATCGTGGAGATCGCCGGGAGGCACCTTGGTCTGGAGCCCACGGAGGAGAGCCCGCGGGCGCTCAACGATCGGGATCCGAAGAAAGGAAGAGCGGCGGCGGAGGCGCGATTGGAAGCGGAGGGGCTGCCGGTCACCGATGAGAACGTCTTTATCACCGCTACGTGTCTGGACAAGGGGATCGCGTTTTTGAAGGGCGAGGCAACGCAGAACGTTCGGAAACAGGTGGCCGTCGAGGCGCGCCCGGATGAGCCGGCGCAGTACGCGGTGACGCTCGACGGTGCGACGCGGCGCGTGACGATCGACGGGGATCGCGTGTCCGTGGGGGGGCGTGCGTTTACCGTGGCGGTGGCCGCGAACGGTGATCATACGCGCCGGCCGGCCGCACCGGCGCGATCTCCGGCGGCGAGTACGCCGGGGTGCGTGGACGGAGATGGAGCGGACACGCCGATCGAGGCGCCGCTCCCGGGGGTCGTGGTGCGGATCAACACGAATGCGGGTGACGCGGTCCGGTGCGGGGACGCGCTGTTGGTGCTCGAGGCGATGAAGATGGAAACGGAGATCAGTTCGCCCATGGACGGCACGGTGCAGACCGTGACCGTCACGCCGGGCGAGCAGGTCCAGAACGGTCAGGTCCTGGTGACCCTTCGGTAGGAGCGAGCATGAACCTTTCACGGACGGTGAGCAACCTGATTCTGTCGACCGGTGTGACGTCGATTACGTTTGGTCAGATAACGATGATCATCATCGGTGGGGTGCTCATCTATCTGGCGATTAGACATGAGTTTGAACCGCTGCTGTTGTTGCCGATCGGGTTTGGGGGGATTCTCGCCAACATCCCGTTGGCGGGGATCGCGGGGGTCCAGGGATTGCTGGGACAGATATCCGCGGTCGGCTTGTCGACCGGGGTGTTCCCGCTGTTGATCTTCATGGGCGTTGGTGCGATGACCGACTTCGGACCGCTCATCGCGCACCCGAAGACGGCCCTGCTCGGGGCGGCCGCGCAGTTCGGCATCTTCGCCACGGTGATCGGTGCGGCCCTATTGACGCGGTACGGGGGATTCGCCTTTTCACTGCGGGACGCCGCGTCGATCGGGATCATCGGCGGTGCGGACGGCCCGACCGCGATATTCGTCACCTCGCAACTGTCGCCGGATCTCCTCGGGGCGGTCGCGGTGGCCGCGTACTCGTACATGGCGCTGGTACCGATCATCCAACCGCCGATCATGCGCTTGTGCACCACCGAGCGGGAACGGGAGATCAAGATGGAGCAACTCCGCCCGGTCTCTCGAACGGAGAAGATCGTCTTCCCGCTGCTGGTGCTCCTCCTGTGTATCGTGATGCTCCCCGCGGCGACCCCCCTGGTGGGTGCGTTGATGTTCGGGAACGTGGTGCGGGAATCGGGGGTGGTGGAACGGTTGTCGCAGACGCTGCAGAATGCGTTTATCAACATCGTGACGATCCTGCTGGGCCTCGTGGTGGGGGGGAAACTGGAGGCGGGGACGTTTCTCCGCTTCGAGACGCTCGGTATCGTTGTGCTCGGTCTCGTTGCGTTCGCGATCGGTACGGCCGCGGGTCTGCTCTTGGCCAAGCTCATGAATCGCCTCTCGAAAACGCCGGTGAACCCGCTGATCGGGGCGGCGGGCGTTTCCGCCGTTCCAATGGCGGCGCGGGTGGTCAACAAGGTGGGACTGCGATACAACCGGAATAACTACCTGTTGATGCACGCCATGGGGCCCAACGTCTCCGGTGTCATCGGGTCTGCCGTCGCAGCCGGCGTCTTGCTCTCCGTCTTTCAATAGCATCAATAGCCCGTCGAACAGAACAAGGGCACATCGTCGGGTCGTCACGGTCCGGCGGGGTGTTGTGCATAAGGGCGCGTCAATCGCGCCCTCTTTTTCGGTCCCGATCCAGGTGCATGTGGTCCAGGTTGTCCGGTGCGTCGCTAATAACACCGGCGCAGCCCAAGGCGACCAGCCGCTCGGCGTCTTGATCTTCGTTTACCGTCCAGGGGAGCACCGCCCGGGATACCCGTGTGGACCGACGCACCAGCCGGGCGTCCACCAGATCCCGGTGCGGCTTGAGGAGATCCGGTCTGCACAGGATACGTCCGGCGCCACTGCGCATCCACCGCGGCACCTCCGGGTCGTCGGCGTAAATGAGCGCCGTGGCCAACTCCGGCGCGATCCGACGGATGGAACGAAGTGCAAAGGGGTTGAAGGACGAAACGATAACCCGCCGGGCAAGCCCCATTGTACAAACCAAGCGCGCCAACACCCGTTCAAGCGGCGTCGTGTGCCGGGAGCGGTGCTTGATCTCAATGTCAAAACACATGGAGGTACCAAACTCTTCCAAAACGTCCGGCAGGAGCGGGATACGCTCGTCGGCGTAGGCCGGGTCAAACCAGCTCCCCACGTCGTACTCACGTAGCTCGCTCCACGGTGTATCCGTGACGCGTACCGGCGCACCGGCGGTACGGTCCAGCGTCCAATCGTGGCAGACAACGATCTCACCGCTCGCGCAGAGCTGAACGTCCAGCTCCGTCCCCGTCGCTCCCGATTCGAGGGCTGCGATAAACGCCGCCATCGTATTCTCCGGAGCCTTCGCGGAGTGACCGCGATGGGCAAAAACCCAGGGGCGCGGGACGCCCGGTAAAACCACGAGAGAACGTCGCACCGGCCAACCGTACCGTAGTTTGCCCATTTCTGTCTCCTACGGGTGCACATCGCCCCGCTATTTGGTACGATTTGCCCGATGAGCGCGCCGCAAAGCTACTCGCCGATTCTCGATCCCCGCACAACAGAACAGACGATTCTCAAGATGTCGGCGGCGCCCTTCCGGACGGTACCATCCACGACGGGCGGACCTCTGACTACGACGACTGGTCGTCCCCAGACGATTGGCGGCGGTATAGGCCAATCGAGACTCTGCATGCTCTACCTGCGAAAGGCGCATATTGGTGAGATCCAGGCCGGCCTGTGGCCGGAGGAGATGAGAAGAAATCTGCGCGCCAATGGGATACCATTGCTCTGACGGAGATATCGAGAGTGGACCCGACGCTCATACCGGACAACGAGACCGAGCGGCTCGAAGAACTCCGCTCGTACGGAATACTCGACACGCACGCCGAAAAGGCTTTTGACGATCTCGCCACGGTTGCAGCCGCACTCTTTGACGTTCCGATCGCCTATATCGGATTTATTGACCGGGACCGCCAATGGTTCAAGAGTTCCATCGGAATGGACAAGGACGAGGTTCCGCGCGAATACGCGTTCTGTTCGCACGTTGTCGCGGAGGGGCGGATGGTCCACGTACGGGATGCCCGGGACGACGACCGCTTCCTGAACAATCCCTTCGTGGTTGGTGATCCGCACCTGCGATTCTACCTGGGAGCACCCTTGAAGACGGCCCTGGGACACGTCATCGGCACGCTCTGTGTCGCCGACAGCAAACCGCGGGCCTTCGAACGGAACAAGCTCGATGCGCTCCAGGTTATGGCCAACCAAGTTATGACACAGCTCGACGTACGACGGACGAACGTGATTCTCCAGGAGGAGCGTGAAACGTTCTCGTCGCTTTTTGAGGCGGCCCCGGTTCCGCTGCTTCTGGTGCGCAAGGGACGTACCGTTCAGTGCAATCGATGTTGCGGTTCGCTTTCGGAGATGCGAACCACCGACGACTACCGCGGAGTAGACATCGCGACGCTCTTTGAGGACGTTCCAACGGTTACCAACACACCGCTCGAAACGCACCTGACGATGGAGGGCTCGCGCATTCCGGTCATCGTCGACGTGACGGAGATTCGGCTGCGAACCGAGTCATTCGACCTGCTGGCCGTTCGGGACCAGCGAGAGCGCCGTGAGAAAGAGGCGATGCTGGTTGCGGCGCGGCAGCGGGCCGAAAACGCGAACCGCATCAAGGACCAGTTTCTCTCGATGGTGTCTCACGATTTAAAGTCGCCTCTGTCGGGGATGTTTACGCTCCTGGATCTGCTCAGTCGCGACGGTGACGCCTTTTCCGAGGACGAGCGACGCCAGGTTTTTGTGGAACTGAAGAGTTCAACCTCGGTCCTGCTGGAAATGATAAACCAGCTCTTGAACATCCACCGGTTGCAATCGGGGTCGATCGAATTGCAACGGGCGCCGGTTGCGCCGCGGGACATCGCGAACCAGATCTCACTCAGTCTGAACCGGCAGATGCATGAGAAGGGCGTGGTACTGGTCAATGAGATACCGGAGGAGGTCGAGTTCAACGTGGACGTCGGGCTTTTCCGTGAGGTGCTCTTCAACCTCGTCTCGAACGCGGTCAAGTTCTCCTACGAAGGTTCATCCGTCACTGTAGCGGCTCAGGGTTCCACCGTGAGCGTTGTCGACCGGGGCGCCGGCATACCACAGGAGATCCAACCGCACCTCTTTGACAAGATGGTTCGGACCAGCCGTAAGGGTACGGACGGCGAAGCGGGGACCGGACTGGGGCTGCCCCTGGTTCACGACATCGTGACCGCCCACGGCGGTACCATTACGGTACACTCCCGCGAGAACGAGGGTACAACCGTCATTGTCGACATGGGTACCGATAGCCTGCTCCGTGTGGGCGCGTCCCGGTAGCGGGGACACAAAAAACGGGCCGCCGGAAGGCGGCCCGCTCTGATGCGTTCACAACTGGGCAAAACGCTCTTCGTGCTATGCTTCTTGCTCCAGTCTCTTCAGATCGTCAAACCGGCGTTCGTTGTCCTTCTTTGCCAAGTTGCGCAGGCGTTCCGCCTCTTCCGGTTTGGAAAGTTCCAGTGCTCGATAACGGATCTCGTTGGCTGTGAAGGAGCTGAAGTCCGATGTCGGTTCCGGGGATTCCCAGGTGAAGGCATTCTCTCCAACCAGTTCGTTGGCGGGGTTGAAGCGATAGAGGGGCCAATACCCCGTCTCCACCGCGCTCTTCTGCTGCTTCACGCTGAGTTTCATGTCGTATCCGTGGGCGATACACGGCGAGTAGCAGAGGAGGATTGACGGACCGTCATACGCTTCCGCTTCAAGGATCGCGTTCAACACCTGCTCGCGATTCATACCCATGTTGACGCTGGCCACGTAGACGTGCCCATAGGTGGTCATCATGAGACCGAGGTTCTTCTTCCCGGTCTTCTTGCCGTCCGCGGCAAACTTGGCGATCGCACCGCGCGGCGTGGCTTTCGACGCCTGGCCACCGGTGTTCGAGTAGACTTCGGTGTCCATCACCAGGACGTTCACGTTCTTCTGCTGGGCCATGACGTGGTCAAGACCGCCGTAGCCGATATCGTAGGCCCAACCGTCACCACCGAAGATCCAGACCGACTTGTCCACGAAGTAGTCTTCCAGCTCTTTGATCTTTGCAAGTACCGGCCGGACTTCTGCGCTGGCTGCCTTGAGCGCCTCGTCCAGGAGCGACCGCGTCTTGGCGGCAGCCGCCTTCGCCTCTTTGCCCACGTCCTTCCACAGCTCGAGGTTCCTCTTCAACGTCGCGGCAAGCTCGCCGGTGGTGCCCTTTTCGAGCGCCCACTCGACGTTGCTCTTGAGCTGGGCCCGGTTCGCATCCACCGCGAGGCGCATGCCGAACCCGTACTCGGCGTTATCCTCGAAGAGGCTGTTTGCCCAGGACGGGCCGTGCCCGTTGTTGTCCACCGTATAGGGCGTCACCGGGAAGGTACCTCCGTAGATGGAGCTGCAGCCGGTCGCGTTGGCGATCATCATCCGGTCGCCGTAGAGCTGGGTGATGAGGTAGACGTACGGGATTTCGCCGCACCCCATGCAGCTTCCCGGGTACTCGAAGTAGGGCTGGTCGAACTGAACGTCCATCTGCTGGACCGTCTCGTGTTTGGATGCCCACCTGGTGGTCACCGGCCCCTGCCGGTTGCCGTGCTCCACTCGCTTGGTGGCCGTCGGGACGCGACCGTCGACGGGCATGGCGCTGACCGGGATATCGTCACCCTTGAGGCGCCAGATCGGCTCGATGATCGTTTTGGCAAAGCCGTCGCCACCCTCTTCCACGAGGTACTGCATGTCCGCCGATGCCTCGACCTTGCCGGGTACCGGGACTTCCGCAACGGCGTCGGCCGCCATGTCGATCGCTTTCCAGTTCATCTCGACAACCTCTTTGCCCTTTTTGATGAACGATTTCTCAGCGAACTTCTTCACCAGTTCGATAGCCTTTTTGGCCTCGATGACGTTGGCGACCTTGAAGAAGGCCACCTGCATGACCGTGCTGATCCGGTTCCCGAGGCCCGCTTCCTTGGCGATCTTCGCCCCGTCGATCGCGTAGACCTTCACCTTTTTCTTGATGATCGTTTCCTGCATCTCTTTGGTGAACGTCGCAAAGACATCTTCAGGGGCGCTCGGAGAGTTGATCAGGAAGCTGCCGCCTTCGCGAATGCCTTCGAGGATGTCGAATCGACCGATGTACTGGGGACGGTGGAGTGCGATAAAGTCGCACGTGGTGAGCAGGTACTCCGACTGGATCTTCTCCTTGCCAAAGCGCAGGTGGCTGACCGTGTAACCGCCCGATTTGTTGGAGTCGTAGTTGAAATACGCCTGAACGTACTGGTCCGTCTCTTCACCGATGATCTTTATCGAGTTCTTGTTGGCGCTGACCGTTCCGTCCGATCCATACCCCCAGAACTTGCACCGGACGATGCTTTCCTGTTCG
>JANQHT010000157.1 GCA_028282545.1 Spirochaetales bacterium | reverse complement strand
CTGGACATCTCGCCGGACTTGGTGGACGTCAACGTGCATCCGGCCAAACGGGAAGTCCGCATTCGGACGATCGCGGAGATCCACCACGCGATTACGGAGACACTCCGGTCGTTCCTCCGGGCCTACCTCGTCCAAACGGTGGTGGTTGAACGGGAGTTCTCATTCCCGGCGACCCCCGCCCGCGACCGGCGCCGGGAAGCCGGGACCCTCACCGACGCGTCCTTCTCTCCCGCGGCACCCGTCACTCCGCCGGCCGGACGCACCGGACCGCGGCCGGCGTTTTTTTCCGACACCGAGCGGCGAGCCGTGGCGGAAACGCCGGGGCCGCACCGACCGGACGAGGATGGGTTGCGGTATGTGGGACACCTCTTCGACACGTTTCTGATCGCGGCGGATGGAGAGAGAGCGTACGTCATCGATCACCACGCGGCGCACGAACGCATCCTTTACGACCGATTGCGGGACGCCCGGGCGAAACAGAAGCTGTTGATCGAAGAGGAGTTCGAAACGACTCCGGAGGAGGACCGTGCCCTCCGGAACCACCGTGATGAGTTTGAAGAACTCGGAGTGGTACTGGAAAGGGGCGATCAGGGAGGGTGGCGCCTTGTCGCCGCCCCGGCGGAGTACCGGGAAAACGCCCAGGAAATGATCGAGACGATTCGTGAACTTGGAGGAATCCAGGGCGCCTGGGACCGGGAATTCCTCGCACGCCTTGCGTGCAAAGCGGCGGTAAAGGCCGGCACGCTCCTCGATGCGGGCACGTCCCTGGAACTTGCCCGTCGCACCCTTGCATTACCGGAACCGCGGTGTCCCCACGGCCGGCCGCTCTGGGTGGAACTCGACCGGGAGGCGCTGCTGCGCCTCATCGGCCGCATCTAGCAATCGCTTTACAGCGTATCGAGAATCGACTCGACCTCCGCGCGTCCGGCGTAGTCGGGGTTGCTCTTTATCAGTTGCTCCAGCACGTTCCGGGCCGATACGGTGTCGTCCCACGACACGTACACTTCGCCGAGCCTGTGATAGGCGCGCCAGTACCTCGGATCGATCTTCACCACTTCCGCAAGCGTTGCCTCCGCCTCCCGCAGGCGGTCCGCTCCCAGGTAGGCAAGGGCCAGGTTGTAATGGACGTCCGCTTCGTTTGGGCGGAGAGAGATGGCGTTCCGGAAACTGCCGACCGCACGGTCGTAGAGTTCCTTGTGCAGGTAGACGTTGCCCAGGTTGTTGTTGACCTCGAACCCGCTCGGATCGAGTCGATAGGCCGCGTCCAGTACCGTCAGTGCGTCGTCAAACGCTCCCATTTCATCCATGAGCCGCCCCAGCTCCACCAGGGCCGCCACATAGGTATTGTCCTTCTGAACGGCGGTGGAATACGCCTCGATCGCCGCGGTGTCGTTGTCCAGATCCTCCTGGATCTTGCCCAGGGTAAAGTAGTAGGAGGGCTGCGAATCATCCAACTGGATCGCGGTGCGGATGTACCGCAGCGCCCCGGAGGCGTTCCCCCGTTCCAGTTTGACCACGGCGGCGTTGAAGTTGTGCAGCGCGTTGCCGGGCTCGAGGACGACCGCGCGGTCAAACCCGGCGTCCGCTTCCACCACGTTTCCCTGGAGGAAATAGGCGCGGGCGATCCGCGAATGGTAGCGCGCATCACCGGAGGACAACGATATCGCGGCGCCGAGCGCTTCCACAGCGCCCTGGAAGTCACCCTGGTCCAGGAGGATCGTGCCGATACGATAAAAGGCGGCGTGATTCCTGGGGTTCACCTCCACGGAGAATCGAAAGGCCTCCAAGGCTCGCGCAGTGTCGCGGAGCTGAAGATTGGTGATTCCTAAGTTGTAGTAGGCGTTCGGATACCCTGCGTCGATGCGCACACACGCTTCGTAGCTTCCGCGGGCCGCCCTGAACTCGCCGGCGCGGTACTGCGCCCGGGCAAGTTCGTAAAAGAGGCGTGCGTCGTCCGTCTTCAGGAGCGAAGCGGATTCGAATGCGTCCACGGCGTCGTCAAAACGCTCCGTTTCGTAGTACACGCGACCGCGCGTAAACTGCGCTTCCCAAAGCTCGGTGTCACGACGAAGCGCGTCGTTCGCGAGTTGAAGAGCGGTCTGCCGGTTTCGGGAGCTTTCCGGGTCCTCGTCCATGTAGCTGTTCGCCATCGCTGCGAGCGCTTCGCCGTGGAGACGATCCTCCATCTGCGTATCTTGAAGCTCAACGGTGAGGGCCTCTTCGAGTTCCGCCCTGGCCCGGATGAAATCACGATTCGCCAGGAGCTGCCGGGCGTTGGAGATCGCTGCCTGGATCTGCTCGGTCTTCTGACGCTCCTCCCGGCTCAACCGCTCCAGCTCGGCCCGGCGCTCCGCTTCACGACGCGCCTCCTCCTCTTCCCGGCGAATACGTTCCGCTTCCTGCTGGGCGGCCAGTTGCTGTTGAATCTGAAGTTCAGCCTCGCGACGCCGCGCCTCGGCCTCCGCCTCCCGCGCCTCCGCTTCCTGCGCACGGGCCGCCGCTTCCGCTTCCTGCGCGGCCAGGGCCAGCGCCTCCGTATCGTTCTGGCTTAGCGATTCCTGGAGCAGCCGCTGCTGCTCTTCGCGCTCCCGGCGCTCCGCTTCCTCCGCAACACGCTTCGCCTCGAGGACCTCCGCCTTGATCGATCGCGCCTCTTCGTCGTTGGCATCGGCGATGAGGATTTCATCGAGCAGGTCCAGGGCGCGCTGAAACTCGCCGGCGGCGTAGTAATCCCGTGCCAGCGTTATCTTGTTGTCGCGAACGCGCTGGGCCTCACTCACCTCCGTCGTTACCGCTTCCGCTCCCTCCGTACCGCGGTCGCCCCGTTGCGAAAAGTAAAAACCGCCGGCCCCGGCAAGCGCTACCACCAGCGCAATACCCCCGGCGATTGCCAGTTTCTGTTTGGTGTCGTCAGTCATCCCGCCCCTCAATCGAGAATGTCTATCTCTTCGTTGTAGTCCGTTATGTCTTCACCCTCCATTTCGAAGCTGAGGGTGTCCTCTGCTGCGCTGTTCAGCGACTGCAGGACGTTCGAAAGGACCTGCTGGCGTCGCTCCGCCGCGAGTCGCGCTTCCTCTTCCGCCCGTCGGCGCTCGTTCTCCTCCGCTAGGCGCCGCTCCTCCGCCTCCAGTTGCCGCTGCCGTTCCGCCTCTTCATCGGCAATTCGCTGCGCCTCCACCGCCTCCCCGAGCAACGCGATCATCTGCTCGATCTGGATTCTCTGGCCCGTTTCGGGGTCGAGGGAGAGGTACACTCGGTAGTCGGATATGGCCCGTTCGTATGTACCTAGAGGAACCGATGCATTGGCGCGATTCAAATACGCCGGCGACAGAGAGTTATCCAACGATAGCGCTTCGTCAAACGCGGCCACGGCGGCCTCCATCTCACCGGCGCGCGCCCGGGCAAGTCCAAGCTGCAGTGCGATTCGTGCGCGTTCCGAAGCGACCCCGATGTCGCCGTCCAGGGCGGCCCGGTACGTCCGATACGCCTCTTCCACGCGCCCCAGTTGTTCGTAACTCAGACCAAGGTAGCGATACGCCCGGGCGCCGGGGTTTTCCGTTTCAATCGCCTGGGAAAAAAAGATGACCGCTTCATCCAATCGATTGAACTGGAACGCGTCGATCGCCTGGTCGTAGACGGGACCGGCAACGGCTGCGATGGATACGGCTATTAGGATCGCTACGAACGCTCCTTGAACAGCGCGTCTGACACAATCATAATGGTGACCGATGGGTCTGGTCATCGTCATCGTTATCCTCGGATCGGTTATCGGTTTCACTACCTTTTTTATCGTCCGAAAACTGGTTGCTCCGAAGAAGATAGCCCGAGTGGAACAACTTCTCAAGAACAACAAGAACTCCGCCGCGATTCGGGCGGCCAAGCAGCTGCTTTCGCGCGACTCTAGAAACCCCGAGGCGCATTACCTGCTCGGCACGGCGTACCTGAACGACGGAAAGGCGGAACTGGCGCTCATGGAGTACAAGACGGTAAACCAAATCGGTCAGTTCGACGGTGCTGTGAACGAAAAGAAGTTTCGCCGGGCCATGGCGTCCCTCTATCGCCGGTTCAACCAGACCGACGATGCGCTCAAGGAGTACCTGCTACTGATACAGAAAGAGCCCGATGTCCCGGAGTACTATCTGGAAGCGGCGGAACTCTTCGAGGATCGCAAGCGCGCCGGCAAAGCTGTCGAGTACTACAAGAAGGTCATTCGGCTGCAACCGGGGAACGGCCAAGCGTTCCTCAGGCTGGGAATGCTCTTTTACCGCGGCAACCGCCACAACGAGGCGCTGAACCTGCTTCAGAAGGCGGTTCAGTACCTTCCCGACAACTACGATGCACACTACTTCATCGGCCGGATTCAGAAGGAGAGTCGCGCCTACGTCGATGCACTCGACTCGTTTGAGCAGGCTGCACGGTCCAAGGCGTATCGAATCAAGGCGCTGGTGGAACGCGGAGCGTGCTACCTCGAGACGAACAGCATCGAGCGGGCCGTACCGGAACTGGAACGAGCGGTCAAACTCGTTGAGAGACCCGACTCGCCGGACGTAATCTGGGCCCACTACCTCCTTGCCACGGCGTTCGAACGATCGCGCAAGATCGAGAAGGCCGTGGACCACTGGGAAACGATCTATGGGGTCAACCCCGGCTTTCGGGATGTGGCGGAGAAACTGGGGCAGTTCCAGGAACTTCGCCAGGATGACCACCTCAAGGAGTACCTGACCGCGGGGAGAGAGCAGTTCCAGGAGATGTGCGCGGCGGTAACGCGCGCCATGGGGCTGTCGGTGCACGACGTGTCCCCCTTTGAAGATGGATGCCAGATCGTTGGACAGGAGTCACACTCCCAGTGGCGCAACACTCGGGCCCAGCCCCGCCTTGTACGTTTCCTCCGGACGGCGGAACTGATCGAAGAGTCGCGGGTGCGACAACTCCACGAGGAGATGCGATCGCAGAACATGTCGCGCTGCGCACTGGTGGCAAGTGCGGCGTTTTCACACAAAGCGGTGGGCTACGCGGAGTCACGCCCCATCGAACTCATTGACAAGGATCGCCTCCAGGAACTGTTGAAATCGGCTGAATCGTGAAGATACTCTGTCTCTCCGACCAAGTGGATCCGCTCGTCCACAGCACGTCCGCGAAGTCGCGTTTCTCCGACGTTTCGCTCGTACTCGGCGCCGGCGATCTCCCCATGGAGTACCTTGGGTTCGTTTCGGCCACGCTGAACCAGCGCATCCTCTTTGTGTTCGGAAACCACAACCTTAAGCACGTGGGGCTCTTCCGCCGCCGTGCGGTGGCTCCCGTGGGAACAACCGAAATCAACTACGAGATCCGCAACTCCTTCGGCGCCGAGTTGGTATCGGATAGAACGATCCGGGTTGACGACGTCATCGTGGCGGGACTCGGCGGAAGCATGCGGTACAACGACGGTTCCAACCAGTTCTCCGAGTTCCAGATGTTCCTGCGCGTGGTGCGATTGGTTCCGCGCCTCTGGTGGAACCGCCTCGTCCATGGACGCTACCTCGATATTCTTCTGACCCACGCACCGCCATACCGGATCCACGACAAGTCCGACCCGTGCCATACGGGCTTTCGTTCGTTCCTGTGGCTCATGCGGACCTTCAAACCACGGTACCTGCTGCACGGCCACGTGCATCTGTACGACCGCAACGCCGAGCGCGTAACCAGGTACCACAACACGGAGGTGATCAACGTCTTTTCGCACTACCTTCTGGACACGGAGCAGGAAGCGTGAGCGATTACGTTGACCAGCAGGCGCGGGACGATTTCGCAAAAGCGCGTATCCGCGAGCTGTTCACGCGCCTGGGCAACCTCTTCTCCCCTTCGAAACAGGAACTGCTCTCCCTGGGGGACGTCCGCGCGGCGCTCCATCCCAAGGGCGAAACGTACCGGGGTCTCCAGACGGTGCCGGTCCAGCGAATCGTCGGGAGCGAGGGGCGGTACCAGGATTTCAACCGCCATTTCCTGCCCCGTCACGAATACCTCCGTGGACGATGGGAGAGCATCGATCGCGCTCACCTGCGCGACGTTGTTCTTCCGCCGATCAAACTCTACGAAATTGGCGGCTTTTACTTCGTTCGGGACGGGAATCACCGCGTCTCGGTGGCGCGCATGCAGGGAGTCCTCTCAGTCGACGCCGAGGTGGTCAGTCTCGAAACGGAAATACCCTTCCACGAAAAACTGACCAAGGAAGGGCTCCGATCGGCGGTTATCGAGCATGAAAAACGGGAGTTCTACAAGCGCCTCAGGTTCGAAGAGTTCGTTGACCGTGACTTGGTGTTCACCGCAACGGGTCGCTACGATGAAATCGAACGCCACATCCTGGGTCACAAGTTCTTCCTGAACGAACAGCAGATGATCGAAGTTCCCCTGGGGGCGGCAATTGAGAGCTGGTATGCCAACGTGTTCCGCCCGATCGTCGACGTGATCGAATGGCAGCACGTGATGGCACGATTCCCGAAGCGGACGCCCGATGACCTGTACCTGTGGATAGTCCGCCACTGGGACCAGCTCAAGCATCAGTACGGGGATGTCTCGGTTGTTGACGCCGTGGGTGACTATTCGCGACGCTACGGGAAGGGTATCTGGGAACGAATCAAGGGTTGGTTTGGCGCTAGAGAAGATTCGGATCCATCAAAAGAGCCGTAGTCATATCTTCGCCAACGGAAAAGAGCACACACCCCCCGGACTCGATCAGGCGACGATCGTCTGTGTCGAGCCGCCCCTCGGTGGCCCGGTACGTTCCGTCCGGGCAAACCAGGAAGCTCGCCTCCGCCGCAAGGGTCAACGTCCCGTCTTTGTATGACGGAAAGGAGAGGCCCTCGCGATCGGGGTCCCTCAGTTCGAACCGCGCCTGCGCTTCCGAGGACGAGAGGTCCCGCACCACCAGACGATACGTGCCGGACCGGAACGGTGCCAAACCGGGCATTGCGAAGCGGTCATACCCGATCCAGTATGCATCCCGCGTTTGCCGTACCACCCAGTGGGACTCCGGAACGTCCCAAACGAGATCCATCTCGTCGAAGTAGAGCTGTAACTCGGCGATCTCTTCTCGACCGTCGGCGTCGTAGACGTCTACGTATACGGCGAGATATTCGCCGGCAATCGACGGGGAATCCTCCTCCAGGCCGCTATGGGCGATCAGAACGCGCTCGTGGTCGAGTTGGAGGATCTCCGGGGCCGAACTGCTGCAGGCAAAGAGCGGTGTTATCAGGACAAGCCAAAAAAACCGGCGCCCCCTGTGGGACGCCGAAGCATTAGTAGTTCTTGGAGGCCTGCATCTTGCGGACCTTTTTCTGGATCTTTCGTTCAAGCGCTTTTTTCTTCCGGTTCCGAATGGTCGAGGGCTTCTCGAAGTACTCTCGCTTCTTCCATTCGCGGATTATGCCTTCTTTCTCAACCATGCGCTTGAAGCGTTTGATGGACTTCTCAAGGTTTTCGCCATCATCAACCTCAACGTAGGCGATGTTCATCACCCCCTTTCTTGTAAAACTTCCGCCATTGTACCCACCACCGCGCTCATGTCAACCAGAGGGCGGTCGATGTACCGGGCGGGGTCCACCGCCTCGCCGCCCACCCGCAACTCCCAGTGGAGGTGGGGGCCGGTGGCGAGACCCGTTACGCCCACGGTTCCGATGATCCGCCCCTGCAGCACGGGGTCACCCGGTGAAACGCGAACGGTATCGAGGTGGTAGTAGAGCGTGAAGACCCCGGGCAGGTGCTCGATAACGACCGTTCGCCCCGCTACCAGACGATCAGCGACCATTACAACGACCCCGCTTCCACCGGCACGAACGGGAGTGCCCACCGGCGCCGCGAGGTCCCAGCCTTGGTGAATCGTATAGCCGCGGTTGCCGTCGGCGTAGTCAAAGGTTCTGCGATCACCGAAGAAGGACGTTTCCCGCCCCCCCACCACCGGGTTCTGGAGTCGTCCCAGGTGGAACACCGATGTGTGGTTCACCGTCCGGACGACGGAGTCCATTTCGAGCGCCTCTCGCCTTCGCCGTTCCACGTCAATCGTAAGGAGCGTCGTCATGGCTCGATTCAGGACGATGCGCTCCGACAGGTACGCCCGAGGAGCAACGCGAATCGTCTCGTTGACAATCCGCGTCTCTTCCGCCGCAACAACCAGGACGTCCACCGAGAAGAGGCCGGTAACGTTGCTGCTTCCCAACCCGAACAGGCTTACCCAGACGTCGTTCCGTTCAGATACCGCGAAGGCGTGATAGTCGGAGCTCTCACCGTCCGGTTCCGATACGCGAACCTGGACACGCTCGATGGGCGCATCACCGTGGACCGTAACCTGCACGATGTCACCGGACCGAACGGAATCGGGCAGAGAAACGCGTACCTGGGCGGCGGCCGGCGCCGGGAGCACCCAAACGATCGCCAGCGCAAAGAGAACGGAGACGGCGTTACTGCGCAACCTGGCCTTCCGATCGAACGAGATCGACGATGACGAGTTGAACCGTCTCGTTCCCGTTGTAGTAGTTCTTGGTGAATTCAAACACGGCATCCACGCGGTCCTGCGGTCGAAAGTCGCGATCCACCGCCTCTGAAGCGTTCCAGTAGACGGCGGGCCACTTGTAGCCGCCGCCGGAAAGCAGGAGACGCAGGTGCTCCTGGTCCTTGCCGATAAAATCGACGCGCTCCAGGAAGAGGTTGCGCGATAGGAACCGCAGCTCGGGGTTCGCCTGGCCGTACGGCTCAAAGGCCTGGACCACCGACTCCAGGTCCGGCGTGAGATAGCGCGGCGGCAGTTCGGCATCGATGACGACTTCTTCATCGGCGCTGTCGTCGAGAGATATGGAAGGTAACAGCGCATCCAGGCGGCCCGCAAACTCGTCATACCCGTCCAGGGGAAGACTGAAACCGGCCGCCTGGTCGTGGCCGCCCCATTTCGAAAGCACACCGTCGAACCGGGCCAGGAAATCGGTGGCGACGAACCCCCTGGCGCTCCGGACACTGCCCACGATGTGCGTCTCAACCGTCGTAAGGACGATTGCGGGACGGCGGAACATTCGAACGAGCCGGCCGGCGAGGAGTCCCGTTACACCGCGGTGAATGTTCTCGCGAAAAACAACCAGGAGGGGCGCATCGTCTACCTCGGCCTGCCGCCGCGCCTCGGGCAGTACCACCTTCCAGGCGTCGTCTCCAACGCGGCGGCGTTTTTTGTTGAGTTCCACCACTTCCCGGGCGAGTTCGTCCCGGGCCGTTTCCGTTTCCCCGAGAAAGAGTTCCACCGCCTTCTCGGGCAACCCCATCCGGCCGGAGGCGTTCAGAACGGGGTTCACCCCCCAACTGATATCACGACTTGCCACGCGCTTTCCTATCAAGTTGATCTGGCGCAGCAGGGTCGCGAACCCGGGGTGCGGGTTCTCGTTGATTCGGCGCAGCCCCGTCCGAACGAGGATCCGGTTCTCGTCCAGGATCGGCATCATATCCGCCAACGTTGCCACGGCACAGAGATCGGATACGCTCTCGATGGCGGTGCGTATCGAGGGAAACCGCACCTCCGCGACGCTCTGGTACAGCGCCAGCAGGACGTCTATCTCTTCGGCGGTGTCACTTCGGTACCGCGGCATCCGGGATATTTCCCTCATCTGCAAGAGCGACTTGCCGGCAAACCGCGGAAACGCCCGTTCCACTTCCGGTTTGATGTCCAGGAGGAACACGTCGGCGCGGTCACCGAGCAGGGTCCGAAAGATGCGCTGCTGGAGCGGCTCGTCGTAGCAGACGAGGCGCCGGCCCATGAGGAAACGCGAAAGCCGGCTCGTTTCGAGCGTGCCCACGCCGGGAACGAGCGCCTCGGAGATGCGATCCACCTCGAGATTGTTCTCGACCTGGATCGCGTCGATGACAACCGTGTCATTCAGGGGTCGCAGGTTGAGCAAAGTGGTGCGTTCACCAAAGAGCTCCGTCTGGCCGAAGGCGATCGCCTGACGGACTTTTGCCGCCACGGTACAGGCGCACAACCCCTGGAAGGGGTAGGAGTCGCCCACCTTTGGATTCACCACCGCCACGGCCGGTGGCAGCGAATCGGTGGCGTTGTGGTGGTCGATGACGATCGTATCGATACCGGCCTCTGCCGCCAGGGCTATCTCGTCGTTGTTGGTAATTCCACAGTCCACGGTGATAATGAGCGTACCGTTTTCGGCGGCGAAGGATTCAACGGCGTCGCGGGTGAGCCCGTACGCTTCGTCACCGGCGGGAACGCGCCAGCGCACATCGATTCCCAGTTCACGAAGTGTTTGGACCATGACGGTGGTGCTGGTGATTCCGTCCACGTCGCGATCGCCGTAGACCAGGACGATTTCGCCTTCGTCCCGAGCCTGGAAAATCCGCTCCACGACGTCCGCCATGTCATCAAAGAGGAAGGGGCTGTGCAGATACTGGATTCCCGTTTCCAGGTAGTAGGCGAGCCGCGACGACTCAACGACACCGCGCCGAACGAGTATCGCCGCGGTCAGGAGGTCGATGTCGTAACGGTCGGCGAGGCGCTTCACCGCCTCCGTATCGACCGGCGGCTTACGCCACGTCATAGAGTAGAGAGCTCTTCGATGATCAGACTTGATTCCCGTTCCACCGGTTCACTGACGATGGAAACGCCGGAGAGGTACGTTTCAACCGCGCGATCGACGTCATCCCGGGTGTGGCCCCAGGCGCGCGCCAGGGGCTCTCCCTGCGTCACCGCGTCGCCCGGCCCGCGGAGCACGTCAAAGCCCACGTCGGGGTACACGTCGTCCCCGGCCGTGCCGCGGCCCGCACCGAGATAGACCGCCGCCATTCCGACGCGGTAGGCGTCCACGGCCGACAGGTAGCCGGACGAACCCGCGACGATCTCCGCCGATACCGGTGCCCGCATCGTTCCAAGTGCCTCTTCCAGGGCGTTGATATCGCCCCCCTGCAACTCGATATTCCGGCGCATGCGTTCCCAGGCGCTCCCGTCAAGGAGGGTCTGTCCGCAGCGCTCTTCGGCGGCGGCCAGGTCCGCTTCCGCGCCGGCAGCGAGCAGCATCCACGCGCCGAGACGGAGCGTTACCTCGCGAAGTCCCGCGCTCCGTTTGTCGGCGGGGACGCGATCCACCGCGGCGGGACAACCGATCAACGCCAGAGACTCCTCGACTTCGAGGAAGTTCCCTACCTTGGCGCCCAGGGGGTAGTCCATTCGCGTCAGGACCGCGACGATCTGCTTGCCCAGCGAGCGGCCGGTGGAGACGAGGCTTTCCGCCAGGCGTTTGGCCTCATCGTAGTTCTTCATAAACGCGCCCGGCCCCGTCTTGACGTCGAAGACCAGTGCGTCCGCGCCCTCGGCAAACTTCTTTGAAAGAATGCTCCCGGTAATCAGGGGGACACTCTCTACCGTGCCCGTGACGTCACGCAGGGCGTAGAGCTGCCGGTCGGCTGGAACGATGCGCTCGCTCTGACCGGTCATGGCGAAACCGCACGTACCGATGATCTCGGCGAACCTCCCCGGAGAGAGCGCGGTCGAGTACCCTGGAATCGATTCGAGCTTGTCCAGCGTTCCCCCGGTGTGCCCCAGGGAGCGGCCGCTCATCATTGGAACGCGTACACCGCAGGCCGCTACCATCGGGGCGAGGATGAGCGAAACCTTGTCGCCCACGCCGCCGGTGCTGTGTTTGTCCACAAAGGGACCCGGCAGCGACGAGAGGTCGATCGTGTCACCGGAGGCGATCATTTCCCGCGTCAGGTGACCCGTTTCCTCGCTTGTCATACCGGAAAAAAAGACGGCCATGAGGAATGCCGACACCTGGTACTCAGGGATCGTGCCGTCGACGTAACCGCGCACCATGAAGCGAATCTCCTCGTGGCTGAGAATCTCGCCGGAGCGCTTTTTTAGAATGACATCGAGAGCTCGCATCGCCTGACTCCTCGCGGCGATGGTACCACGTTCCGCGTCACACGGTGAACACCGCCGCACCGGTGTGAACGGTGTTCAGACGATCCTGGGCGATGTCCTCGGCGAGCAAGAGGCTAAATCCGAGCAGGTTTTGTGCCGTCTCCCGCCGTAGCGGTACGGCGATCGCGTCGGTCAATGCCATGGTACTTGTATGACGAAGGTACGCAATCGATCGTTCGCCGAGGACAAAGCGGGAAACGCCCTCCGCCGGTTCAACGAAGCCGTGATCGCCGGGGCGAAAGGCGGCACCGCCGGTCGCGGCGGAGGGGACGTCCGGCTGAACGCCCAGCAGGTACGCGTATCGCCACAGCCACTGGACGGTAAGACGAACGTACGGGAACCCGTCGGCAGACCAGGGGTACTCCGGTTGATTCCCCGCGCAGTGATCGAGGAGCCCCATCCCCTGGACAACGAGGTCGAAGGTGTCCGCATCCGCGCTACCGCCCCCGTGGGATTTTCGCACCACCTCCGCCCAAAGGGAGGCGTGATAGAAAGCGTCGATCGACTCCCTGATAGAGGAGCGGTACCCCTCAACGTCGAACTCGGTAATCTTGAGGTTGTCCCCCCTCCGATAGAGCCGAAGCGTACCGACCGCAAAGGGTACGACCCGCCCGCGGAGCGATCCGCGCATGGCGGCCGCTCCGTACGCCGCAGCGCGCACCAAGCCCGCGTCCCGGGTCAGCACATCCGCCCACAGGTGCGACTCCCCGAAGGGTGCCGTGTGAATCACGACGGCAGGATGTTGACTGGTGCGATTCATTATCCATAGCTTATATTTCCAAGGAACAGGACATGTCAAATCAACGCGATATTCTCCCGGTTGACCAGTATTTGCCCAACACGCTTCCCCTTATCGCGATCAACGGGAAACCGATCTTCCCGGGGATTTTCACACCCCTCATGATTACCGATACCAAGGACCTGCAGGTTGTTCAGCGGGCAGTGGAAGGTGACCATCACCTGGGGTTGGTGCTGACGCGGGACGCGGAGAACGCGGACCCCGGTGTGAATGATCTCTTCGGTGTCGGGACCGCCGTCAAGATTCTCAAGAAGATCAACCTTCCCGACGGCGGGGTGAACATCTTTGTTTCGACCCTGAAGCGGTTTCGCCTCCGCAAGGAGTTGCGGGGAGACGCGGGCCTCATCGTCGCGGTGGAGTACCTGGACGATAGCGAAGACGATACGCCCGAGGTGCAGGCCCTCATGCGCGCGATCGTGAGCGAGACGAAGCAGGTCTCGGAGAACAATCCGCTCTTCTCCGAAGAGATGCGGCTCAACATGGTCAACATCGACGAGCCCGGCAAAATCGCCGATTTCCTCGCCGGAATTCTCAACATCGATCGCGCCGAACAACAGGACATCCTGGAGACGCTCAACGTCAGGGAACGCCTGGAGAAGGTGCTCATCTTTATTAAAAAAGAACAGGAACTGCTTGTCATCCAGCAACGGATCCAGCGCCAGATCAACGAAAAGATCGAGAAGAGCCAGCGTGACTACTTCCTCCGGGAGGAGCTCAAGGCGATCCAGGGCGAACTGGGAATCGCAACCGACGCAAAGAGCTCCGAGGTCCGGCGATTCCGCGAGGTGATCGAAAACCTGGGCGTGGAAGGCGAGGTTCGCGAGCAGATCGAGCAGGAACTCCAGAAGTTCGAACTGATGGAGCCGAACTCTTCAGAGTTCACGGTGACGCGGAACTATCTCGATACGGTGACCCGTTTGCCCTGGAGTTCACCGGAACCGCACCCGGTAGACATCAACGCTGCGGCGAAGGTGCTCGACAAGGATCACTACGGACTGGAAGACGTGAAAGAGCGCATTCTCGAGTTTATCTCGGTACGAACGCTCAAGGGTGACGTCAAGGGTTCGATCGTCTGCCTGGTGGGACCACCGGGCGTTGGGAAAACCTCCGTGGGGCGCTCCATCGCCAGGGCCCTGGGCAAGAAATTTTTCCGGTTCTCCGTGGGCGGCATGCGCGACGAGGCGGAGATCAAGGGGCACCGTCGCACCTATGTGGGTGCTATGCCGGGCAAGATCATCCAGGGTCTCAAAATCGTCGGTACCGCCGACCCGGTGTTCATGATCGACGAGATCGACAAACTCGGCGCGAGTTTCCAGGGAGACCCGTCGTCGGCGCTGCTGGAAGTGCTCGACCCCGAACAGAACGTGGCATTCCGCGACCACTACCTGGATTTGCCCTTCGACATCTCCGGCATCCTCTTTATCGCCACCGCCAATACGCTCGATTCGATTCCCGCTCCCCTCATAGACCGCATGGAGGTCATTCGCCTCTCCGGGTACATAGACGAAGAGAAGATTGCCATTGCCCGCACCTACCTGGTACCGCGTTCACTGGAACGGAGCGGGCTCAAGACAAAGTCGGTCCGATACGACAAGGCGGCGCTGCGAGCCATCGCGAACGAGTACGCCCGGGAAGCGGGTATGCGGCGGTACGAGCAACAGCTCGACAAGATCCATCGTAAAATCGCCCGGAACCTTCTCCAGGATGATCCGCCGGAGTTACCCATTCGTGTGACGCCGGGTGAACTCGAGCGGTACCTGGGAAAACCGATCTTCCTGGAAGATGCAGCCAAGAAGGCGTCGCAACCGGGTATGGCGATCGGACTCGCCTGGACGCCCTACGGGGGAGACACGCTGGTGATCGAAGCGGTGGCCAATCCAGGCAAGGGCACGTTCAAGCTCACCGGGCAGATGGGCAACGTCATGCAGGAGTCGGCATCGATCGCCTACACCCTGGCGCGACACATCGCCGCCGAGCGGGGCGCCAATCCCGCGTTCTTCGAGGACAACGAGATCCACCTTCACATCCCGGCGGGGGCCACGCCCAAGGATGGCCCGTCGGCGGGTATCACCATGGCCACGACGCTTCTCTCTCTCGCGATGAACCGACAAATCCGCGCCGCCGTCGCCATGACGGGGGAACTCTCGCTTACCGGGCAGGTTCTTCCGATCGGCGGACTCAAGGAGAAGACGATCGCCGCCCGGCGAAACCGGATCAAAACGATCGTCATCCCGCGACAAAACGAAAAAGACCTCGACGAGATCCCCGACCACATAAAGCGGGGCATCGCATTTCACGCGGTGGAGCGCCTGGAGGAGGTACTGGCCGTTGCACTCCCATAAGCGCCCGAGAATCTCCTCCGGTCTCGCCGTCCTTCTGGGAGCCGCCCTGTGGTTCGCCGGCTGCACCCGCGATAACGTGTCTGCCGGCGGCGACGGGGCGGCCGGTGGCGACGAGCCGGCGGGCACCCCCGCGACCACGTCGGAGCACGCTTCCGAACCGGATGCGGATCTTCTGAAAATGGTGGCCGCACTCCCGCGGGCGATGCCGCAGGCATTGCGCGATAGGGTCCAAGCAGAGCCGGAGCGGTTCCGCGCGCTTGTAGAAGCCGTACTCGATCAGCCGGAGGAGTTCACGTGGCTCGTGGACAAGCAGCACGCCCTTCCGTCGGACTACGAGCCGGACGACCTGGTGTCGCTCTCGGACTACCCGGCCCTCGTTATAAACCGCTCGGATCTTCGCCTCCGCTCTCTAGTGATCGATCCGCTGCTGCAAATGACGGCGGCGGCGGCGCGGGAGGGTATCACCCTGGACATATCCTCAACCTACCGTAGTTACGACTACCAGGCCGCGCTCTTTCAGAGAAACGTCGATTCCCTCGGACGTGAACAGGCTGAACGGGAAAGCGCCCGGGCGGGCACCAGTCAGCACCAGCTCGGCACAACGGTCGATTTTGGATCGATCACGCCGGCCTTCGCGGCAACCGCGGCGAGCGGCTGGCTCGCGGAGAACGCCTGGCGCTTTGGATTCTCTCTCTCCTACCCCGACGGGTACGAAGCTATCACCGGCTACATGTACGAAAGCTGGCACTACCGGTACGTTGGACTCCCTGCGACGGAACTGGAACGCGCGTTTTTCGGCGGTATCCAACAGTGGATGCTCTTGTTTCTCCATACATTGCTATCCGCAGAGCGACCCTAGGGTGGAACTGGTAGCTCCCGCGGGAAGCGTCGAGAAGCTGCGGACCGCCTACGACTTCGGCGCGGACGCCGCTTATATCGGAATCTCGGGTTTTTCCCTGCGCGCCCATGCCGAGACCGATGACCCGGTACACCTGGGAGTCACCGAGGCACGGAACGCGGGGCGGCGGCTCTACGGTGCGCTCAACGCCCTTCTCTTCGACGCGGATCTCCTTCGCCTCCCGCCTACGCTCGAGCGCCTCTCGGACTACGATCTGGACGGCATAATCGTCTCCGATATCGGCGTGGTAGAAGTGGTTCGTCGCTACCTGCCGCGCGTCGAGTTGCACCTGTCCACGCAGGCCAATTGCACCAACGCGGCGGCGGTCCGGGTGTACCGGGATCTGGGTTTTTCTCGTATCGTCCCGGCCCGGGAGCTCTCAATCGATCAGATCGGCGCGATCCGCGCAGCGGTTCCGGAGGTGGAACTCGAAGTATTTGTCCACGGAGCGATGTGCATGGCCTATTCGGGACGGTGCTTCCTCTCATCGCATCTCGCCTCCCGTTCGGCAAACCGGGGCGACTGTGCCCACCCGTGCCGTTGGAAATTTGCCCTGAGCGAGGAAAAACGCCCGGGCGAGTACTTCCCCGTGGAGGAGAACGACGGGGGAACGACGATTCTCTCCTCCCGCGACCTAATGGCAATTGACCTCCTGCCGGATCTACAGGCGGCCGGTGTAGACGCCGTGAAGATCGAAGGGCGCATGAAAAGCGCCTACTACGTCGCGATCGCCACCCGAACCTACCGTGCCCACATCGACGCGCTCCGGGGCCGTCCCGTCCCGCCGGAGGAACTGGCGGAGTATCGGAACGAACTGCACCACCTGTCGAATCGCGGCTATACCACGGGATTCTTGAAAGAAAACGCAACGGTCCACGCCCCCAGTTCCGGCGTCGACACGCAGCGCTACCGTCTGTTGGCGATCGTCACCGGACGTCGCGCACCCGGCGTCTACACGCTGGAAACCAAGAACCGCATCGACGCGGGAGCTTCTATCGACCTTGTCCGTCCCGGCATGGCCACGATCCGCGGCGTAGCCGCGACGGTGTTGGACGCAGGCGGACAAATCGTCTCGCGGGCCGTCCACGGCGGGTCCTTTTGCTTACGGACCAAAGCGGAGCTTCCGGCGGGTACACTCGTCCGGGGTGCGTGGTATACTTCGAAACGATGAATACCGACGAACGACTGGCACACTTGGGAGTGCACTTTCCCGACATCTTGGTACCGTCGAAACGCGTGGACCCGTCGAAGTGGGCGGTGATCGCCTGCGATCAGCACACCGCCAATCGCGATTACTGGTTAGAGACGGAGCGAATCGTCGGCGATGCACCGTCAACGCTACGCCTGATCCTGCCCGAGGTCTACCTCGCCGACGGTGCGTTAGAAGAGAAAATCGCGGCGGTTCAAGCCACGGCGGAAGAGTACCTTGACGGTGACGTTTTTGAACGGGTGGAACGGAGCGCCGTGTGGGTGCGACGGGAACTGGCGGACGGTTCGATTCGAAAGGGAGTGGTCCTTGCGGTGGACCTGGAGCGGTACGACTATCGCCCGGAGGCGAAGGCACCTATTCGCGCCAGCGAGGAGACGATTCCGGAGCGTCTTCCGGTCCGGGCGCAGATTCGGGACGGCGCGGCCCTGGAGACGCCGCACGTTCTCGTTCTCCTGGACGACCCGGCCATGTCAGTTATCGAACCGATCGAGAGCGCCCTTACCGGCGAGGATCCACTCTACGACGTCCCGTTGATGCAGGATGGCGGTAGGGTGACCGGATACCGGATTCCCGTCACGAGTGAGATCGCGGCGTCCTTTGCGGAGGCTCTCGAGGGGGCGGCCGGGGGAAGCGAGTTTGTGTTCGCCACCGGCGACGGCAACCACTCGCTGGCGGCAGCCAAATCGGTCTGGGAGGCGCGAAAGGCCGGCGGCGCGCCCGAGACCGATCCGTTCCGGTACTGCCTCGTGGAAATCGTCAACGTCTATGACCCGGGGCTCCCCTTCTACGCGATTCACCGCCTCGTTGAAAGCGACGATCCCGACGAAGCCCTGCACCTGCTGATTCGCAACGTCGACGGCCGGTTCCAGGGCTATCCGCGGGAAACGCTCGCCCGGCTGCTCGAGTCCAATCCGCTGGCGCCAAACGAAGTTGCCCTTATTACGCGCGGGCAGGCGGGGATCATCGGGCTTCAGAACACTCGCGACCTCACCGTCCACGTGGTGGAATCGGTACTTGCCCGGGGCGAAAACCTCTCCGTCGACTATGTACACGGCACGGACGAAGCGCTCCGGATCGCCGAGGAACGAGGCGCCTGTGCCGTGGTACTCCCGGATCTGGATCGGACGGCGCTCTTTGCCACAATAGGTGAAGCCGGGGAACTCCCGCGAAAGGCCTTCTCGCTCGGTGAGGCGCAGGACAAGCGTTACTATTTCGAGTGTCGGTCGCTGCGGTAGAGCGTAAGCGCGGAATTTGTTCCAACCACGGAAACGAGGAAAACCACCAGGGCCACCACCAGGGCGATCCCGCGGAATAACGGACGGTTGTCGGCGATTTCCGGCGGAGCCGGTGCAGGCTGCCCGGGATCGAAGGGCGACGAGCGTTGGCCGCGGTACCCTTCTATCCGAATGATCCCCTCCCCTTCACCGACAAAACCCAGATCGTGCGCGGCTACCCGAACGGCTTCAGCGTCCGTTTGCAGCTGCTGGATGTGGGTCCGAAGCTCGTCGCTTCGTTCCTCGACCGCGAGCCGGGTCCGCGCGACATCTGAGCTGAAATCGCCCAGAATGTGCATTGCGACAAACCCGTAGCCCCCGAACACCGCTTCGAGCAACAGGTAGACGGTCAATCCGGACAGAATCGATGCAGTAGCCGGGAGGAGTCTCATCACCCCTAACAACGGTTTGCAAGGTACCTTGCTTTAGCGTAAATTCAGTTAACAACGTCGGGGCATCTTCCGATAAGTGAACGTAGAAAACTCTGTCCGGGAGAGACGCATGGGTGACGAATTCAAAGATCAAGAAGAGCTCGAAAAGTACGGCGTATGGGTAAAAGCCGGACCCGAAGAGGTCATGGCCGCCGACGAATCGGGGGACTTCGACCTGAGCGACCTTCCGACAGACGATGTCTTCGATGACACCGACCTCGACGTCCTTGGTGACCTCGACGCCGTCGACGCGATTCCCACGGAAAGCACCGAGGATATCGACAGCGTGGAGGAACTCGATATCTCCGACCTCGACGACGGAGGCGAAGACGACGATATCGTTACGCTAAGTGACGATGATATTGTCGCGGTAGGTGACGATGATATCGTCACGCTCGACGACCTGGACGTGGATGAGCCGGAAGGCGATACCGACCCCTTCGAAGCGCTCGACGTTGACGATGATCTGCTCGACGAGATCGAGCCCACGCTCCCGGAGGAAGAACACGACTTCACCCCGGACGAGCAGGGAATCGAGATCGAATCGGGACAGGCCACGGTACTTACCTCGGAAGAGGAGGAGTATCTGGCGGAAGATTTGCAAATTACGGAAGAAAGTGATACACACAGTGGGATGGACCCACAGGAACGATCTGCCTTCGAAAAGATCCAGGAAGAACTCGAAGACATCAAGTCGGAGTTGGCGCAACTCAGGCAGCAGCTCGCCGGCGTCTCCGTCCCCGCCGAATCAGCCGTTGACGAAATCACTCTCGACGACCTCGATGACATGGAGACCGCAGTCGAGGAGAGCGCGGAACCGCAGGATGAAGCGGCTACGCACGGAACCGGGTTTTTCGACGATGACGAAGACGAAACGATCGCCCTGACGGGAGATGAACTGGACAACATTCTGAACACCGCGGAGTTCACGGAGGAAACGGGCGAAGCGGAAGAACTCGAAGACGTCACTCTGGAAGACACCGACGAACTGACGCTCGATGACGCGGATGACATTACCATCGACCAGGACATCGTCGAGGAGGTCATCGAAGATACGGCCGATCTCGACTCGTTCGGTGCGGAAGAGAAAGCGCGGCAGCTGGATGAGCTGGCCGAGATGGACATTGACGAAGAACTGGCCGGTATCGACGAACTCGTGGACGATTCAGAGACGGAGAACCTGGACGAGATAGAACTGGACCTGGACGAGCTTGACACCGATGCCGAAGAGGAGACTACCGCCGAGGTGGAGGACCTCGACATCGAAGGCCTGGATCTGCCCGGTGACGAAGAGACGCTCGAAATCGAAACTGAAGTTGAAGAGGCGTCCGATGGTATCGATGACCTGGACGTGACCGTTGATGAACTCGAAGATGACTTCGATACCTTCGCGGACGAAGTGGAACGGGACATTGCCGGCGACGAGGACGTGGAAACGGGCGCCGATGAAACGCCGGACATCGAAACGATCGATCTGGACGTTGAAGAGAGCGTCCCGGAGACGGCGGCCCAGCCCACGTCGATCGGCGAACTCCCGGACAACATCAAGGACGAGATTCGATCGGTTCTGAGCTACATGGATCAACTCCTGGAGGCGCTCCCGGACGAGAAGATTCAGGAGTTTGCCCAGTCCGAACACTTCTCCGTTTACAAGCGCCTTTTCGAAGAGCTCGGGCTGGAAAACTAGGCGGATACCGCCGTGAGTCTGCTCGAGCGACTCAAATCCATCCAGATATCAGACAAACCCGGTATCGTTGAACGGGCCTTTGCCATGCGCGGGGCCGCTCCGGAGGAGACGTCCGCGATCCCCGCGACGGGTCCGGTAGACCCCGCCGCGGCGGTGCGTGCGCTCGTTCGGGAGCTGTCAACGATCGACCGGAGTGGAATCGAGACGCCGTCGCACCTCTTTTCCCTCCTCAACCGGCACCTTCACGTTTCGAAAGGCGCGATCCTGATGCCGGACCGGTTGGGAGACCTCCTTCCGTGGGCCGTGTCCGGACTGGATACGACGAGCCGGCGCCGGCTACGCCTCTCGGCCGCCACGATCGAGCCGCACCGAACCGCGGGAACGGTCTTCCTAACCGGTGACGAGCGCAAGCCCTTCAGGAAGGCGCTCTCGTCGCGGGAGTATCGAGAGGCGCTACGGATCGCCCTCTTCCCGTTTGTCCTGAACAAGCAGTTGCTGGCGGTCCTCGTTATCTTCGATTCACCCTTTCTCGACCTGGACGACGATATCCTGCGCGTCCTCCTGGCCGCGCTCAGCGATGCAGCCGCCTCCATGCTCTTCCAGGGGCGGCAAAAAGCGCTGACTACCGTTCAGGACGCGATCGTGTATCCAGAGCGGCAGGCGAACGAAGCGATCGCCACGGTAGCGGGGCGGGCGGAAGAGCGTTCCACCGAACCGATCGCCCTCCGGATCGATCTTGCCTCTGTAGTGGCGGCGGTGAGCGCCAATCATCCCCACCTCGAAGTCGATCGGCTCCGCCACGACCTCTTCCTGACGACCGCGGCCCTTGTCGCGGACGAGAGTATCGTGGTGCCCGTTGACGGGGACTCGCTCCTCCTGCTCATGGCCAATCGCGCCGGCGTCGATGACGAACTCCTGGTACACCAACTGGGAATCACACTCAACATCATGTTTGGAATTTCCGTCGATCCCCCTTCGCACGAAACGCTCGATTTTGAACAGCTCAGCGCCGGAACATAGACAGGAACGTTCACGCAGCGGCGCGATCACACTTCAGATCAACGGGAAGTACCTCTACTCGCGCGTTGACCCGGTGCGGGAAGCGAACAAGTTTGCACGGGCACGGACGAGGCGCGGCGTACGTACGAGAATTATCGTCGGAGACGACTTGGGACACTTGGCGGAGGCGTTCGTCCGGATCGAACCGGCCGTACGTACGTTGGTGGTCCCGATGGGGATCGGCGGTGAACCCGACCGGACCGCGTGGTGGAACGAGCGGTCGGGACCACTCGCCCCGTGGCTGCAGCAAAACCTCCGTGCCGACGATATCCCGGGCCTCGACCTGGTCGTCTGGGAGGCGGCGCGGCGAATCGATCCGTCCCGCTGTGCGGAACTCGAAGCGGCGGCAGCGGAGACGATTCTCCGCGTCCGGTCGGAACTCGCCACGGTGGGCTCCTTCGGCCGCCTCTGGATCCGTAACGCCCTGATCCATTCACTGACCATCGACGCGGTGTACCACCCTCTCACGGTCGATTCGCCGGTATCCGTTGTCGCCGCCGGGCCCTCACTGGAGTGGAGCCGCGTTCCCGACGGCCCGGTGATTGCCGTGGCGTCCGCCATGGCCGCGCTGACGGACCGGGATATCAAACCGTCCTTGTGGGTGCACCTGGACGGCGGTTTCTGGGCGGGCCGGTACCTTGCCGCGCACGGAACTACGCCGGTGGCGCTCTCAATTCGGGCCGCGCGTCTCCGACCGCGGAGGGCCCGACCGGTCCTTATGGCGTTGAACTGGCTCGGGGAGGCGCTGGCGCCGGACGCGGCCACCTGGCTCCCGGTGGGCGAGGCGCCGACGGTGACGTTGGCCGCGGTGGCGATCGCAAGCCTCATAAGCGGGCCGGGTCCCGTGAACGCGGTTGGAGCGGATTTCGCGAGCTACGGGCTGCGAATGCACGCGCGGCCCAACCGAACCGACGATTACCGACGGGCCCTGGCGACCCGTACGGTACCGTACGCTTCCGCCGCCTTTGCCGTCGTTGCGGGCGGGAGCCCCGCCGGATGGAGGTGGAACGACGGGGTAACGGCGTGGCAGAGCGATGCCCTACGCAGCTACGCCGAAGAGTGCCGGTCGCGCCTCAGGCCGGTCCCATCCAAACAAAACGGGACGTCCCCGGGGGTTGCGAAGCTGCGCTTTTTGGAGAGCGCGCGCCCAGGCCGACGCGAGCGGCGCCTTCACGCGGCGGAAACGCTCCGTACGTGGCGCGACCGGGCCGGCGATCCGCCGGAGAAACGAGACGACACCCTTCGCGACGTGGCCCTACACTTGGCGCCTACGGAGTACGTCGCGTTCCTTTCGGGGCGCGTCTCCTGGGATTCCGTTACGGCGCGCCTCATAAGACGGCTGGATGCGCTCGCGGAGATCGCCTCGTGAGCAGCGCTGTTTTCGCCGCCAACGTGGCGCTCCTGGACACGATTCGTCCCTCCCTGGGCGGCCGGGTAGAGCGCGCGCCTTCCGAGGTGTCCCTGGAGACACCGGCCGCCCGGAGCGGCGGCAACACGGTGGTTCTCAGCGTCCCCGGTGCCCCGCGCATCCAAGTTCACTCCGCATACGACCCGGTCCGCGAGGCGCACCGCATCGCCCAGGGGATTCCAGATTCCGGAACGGTAGTGATCCTGGGCATCGGCGGCGGAACGGTGCCGCAGGCGCTCCTCCGGACGCGCCCGGGAGCATCGCTGATTCTCTGCGAGGCGTCACTTTCGTCTCTCAAGGCGGCGTGTTACGCCGGGGATCTCCGCGAACTCCTTTCGTCGCCGGACGTTCACGTCGCGGTGGGCCCGGCGGAGGTTGTCGGTACGCTGAAAATGGTGCACCTCGACATCCTCAGACCCGGCGTGGCGACCTGGGAACTGCGGCCCTGGACCACGGCCGCACCCTGGGCCGACACGTTTGCGGCGTGTCGATCCGCCGTAGATGGCTTTGAACGAGATGCGCGCCTCGACCGGGCGACGATGGAACGACTGGGTCGGCTCTGGGCTTTTGCGCCCCTTCGAACGCTGGTCCACATGGACAGGCGGCGGGAAGACAGCGTCCCTCGCGTCAGGTCGCTCATCGAAGGCAAACGCGTCGGCCTCGCGGCCGCCGGTCCGGGCCTGGAACGGTCGGTCGGCACCGTTGCCGCCTGCGAAACGGTGATCGCCGTGGACACCGCCCTGCCCGTTCTTCGAGCGCACGGAGTTGAACCGGACGTGGTTGTCACCGTCGATGCACAGCCCTGGAGTTACCTCCACCTCCGGCGTCCCCTGGGCGAGCGGCAGGTTCTGGTCGCGGACGCGGCGGCACCGCTGGCGATGCTACGACGGGCGCGCCACGTCGTGCTCGGCCTGGGCCGGCACCCCTTTGCACAGCTCCTCGCCTCCGCGCCGATCCGGCACGTCCCGCTGGATACCGACGCACGGAACGTGGCCGGCACCGCCTTCGAACTCGCCCGCACCCTGGGCGCCCGGGATATCGCAACCGGCGGAGATGACTTCCGCTATCGCTTGGGCCGCGCCTACGCACGCGGTACGTACCTGGACGGCGTGGCTGAAGCGGCGGCTTCCAGGACCGGGCCGGTGGAATCGTTCTGGGGAGAGTTCATTTTGGAGCGAAGCACCCATACCATCCAGGAGACGGACGGATTTACCGCCCTGGACCCGGTACTGGAGCGGTACGGGGAAGACATGGCTAGGCGAAAAGCGTCTTTTGCTTCGGCGAACGGAACCGATGTCGACCAAAGAACAACTGCGGAGGCGGGTGAGTTTCGTCCCGTTGCGGAGGTCTTGCGCATCCATCGACGAGGGGTACGAACGGCTCTGACCGATTGGCGCACCGTTTCGACCGACGCAACGGCTTCGGCCCGGGCGATGGCGACGGCCCTCGGACCGCACGGGATGGCCCACCTCCCCTTCGCCTACTCCCTTCGCGCGTATGGCCACAGGGACCCGATCGGGGAGGCCCTCGCCCAGGCGGGGGCTTTCATAGATCGCGTTTTTCAAAGATACTACTCGGCATATGAGTGAGCGCGCCCTACGCTGGTACCTTGCATTCAGTGTGGCGTTCTTCGTGGGAGTTGCCGCGGTACTCGTCGTACGCGTTACCGTCGTGCGCGGAGAAAACGTCCGGCGAGCCGAGAGTGATCTGGAAACGCTGGCGGCTGCGTTGGCCGACGGATGGAACCGAACCGAGGATCTCCCGGACGCTCTGGAGCGGGCAAAGGCGAACCATACCGTGCGCGCTATCAGCGTGTTCCGGACAAACACGGGGCTCGACTACCTGTGGGCGCGATCTTCCGCCTACCTATCACCGGGAACAGCGCCCGGGGACGGCCTCCTGCCGGGCACGCCGGCTTTTACAATCGACCAACTGACCGAGATCGAACTTTCCCGGGCAACCGCCATAGACGGGGAACCGCACGTGGTGGCCGCCGTCTATCGCGTTCTGGACCGATCCGCAACGTTTCCCCTGCTCCGTGATTCTCTGGTCGCGCTGTTGTCGTTTGCGTTACTCACTGTCGTGGTGGCTATCGTATCGCTCGCCGGCACACAAACCGCGCAGGGAACGGATCGCGTCAAAGACGATGGGGGCCGAACCGCTCTGCCATCGGACAAAACGGCCGCCGGGTGTGTCGACGGCGTATCGGCAGAGACGTCACTTCCGCGCAAGCTCACCCTGGAACTGGAGCGCTCCGCTTTCAACGAACAGGACTTCAGCGTGGCCGTGCTCGAGTTTTCCGGCCTGTCCCGACGGGAAAACGATTTCAGCGCGGCCACCGACAGCGTCCTCGATTTCTTCACCTTCGAAGACATGATCTTCGCCTTTGGTGAGAACCAGCTGGTGGTCCTCTTCCCGGGCTCGGGCCTGGCCGACACGCTTTCGTCGCTTGAACGGTACCAGCGCCATTTCTGGCAGCAGCGATCCGCCTGGGACGGTGGTGGAGAGGTAGAACTCTTTGCGGGCGCCAGCTCGCGCAACGGGAGACTCGTGGACGGTCCACGAATTCTGCACGAGTCGGAAGCCGCTCTGCGCGAGTCGTACGAGAGTTCCGGGCACATCGTCGGATTTGACCCGGACCCGGATCGCTTCCGGTCGTTTCTTACGGCCGAGGTGTAGCTGCCGGGATCTCGATCACCCGGTCCCGCATCTCCTCCGTCAACGCAAAGGTGTACGCTCCCCGGGCCCCTTCGCCGCGGACCAGCGAAAAGCCGTCTCCAGCCCCAGCCGGAACAATGAGGAGCGAGTATACCCGCGACGCCTCGTCGCGCAGCGTCACCGCTAGGAGGCTCTCCCCTTCAACGGGCGCCACCCCTGGTTCAATCGCCGTTGCCTCCAAGGAGAGAAGGCGTCGTATGTACGCGTCAACGTCGCCGGCGGCAAAAAACGCGTCGGGCCGCTCGCGGTCTACCCACCGATCCGCCCCACCGGAGCGTTCGCGCACGAGATCAACCGATACCTCCCCATCGCGGGCGGCCACGGCGATGATCTCCGCCGCCGTGATCTCCTCGACGAAGACGCGTCGATCGCTCCAATAGGCGCGGTCCCGCGATAGGTAGGGTGAAATGCCCCCGTCGACAACGACGATGCGAGGCTCCCCGGCGAGACGCGCAAAGTACCCGGAGGTACTTGAGTCGGCACCACCAACGGTAATCGACGCGATCTCATCTCCGCCGGCGTCCTCGATGGTCAGGCGCGATTCCAAGCCGTCGAAACCGAACCGCTCCTCGGCGCCCTCATCGGAGGCGGCGCTCCGGAGCACCGTGGTTTTGCGAAGTGCTTCGATCAGCGCCTGGACGCGTTCACCCCTGGCGGGAACGCCCACGCCGCCCGCCACGATTTCCCACCCGGTGGGCCTGCGCATGAGCTTCTCGTCACTCCCGAATCGGATCGCGGCGATGCCCGCCTCTTCAAGCCCCGGAAAGGCGGGAAACGTTCGGGTGGCGGTACGGCGTTCCGGCGCGGTAAGGCGCCCCACCACGAGGAGCGCTAGGAGGACGAGAATCGCCGCTCCCTGCCGCACGAGTCGCCTCGAGAAGGATCGTGTCATCTCGACCTCCTTCGTTTCGAGGCTTGTATGATACCGGCGAACACCACCGCCAGGGGGACGAGAAAGACGTTTATCACCTCCGCGATCCTCGCCAGCGTGGAAAACCGGATCGGATCGGCAATCGTGCTCAGCCGGAGGTCGCGGGCCGCCCGGGTACGAATCTCCAGCAGTTCCTCATCGTTCGATAGCCATTCGGCCATGTTGAGTGCCACCGCGTAGTTGTGAGCACTCCCCGTGAACTGGGAGAGGTCGCTCAGAAAGTCACTGTCCCCGATTACGATCATCCGCGCCTCTCCGGTGGCGTCACCGGTCGAATCGAAAAAGGGGTCGATCGCACCGGTATAGGCGTAGGCCAGGTCATACTGCCCCCGCGTTTCGTTGAACCGTTCCTCGAAAAGGAATCGCTGCGTTGGGTCGGTGTAGAAGGCGTCGTTCATCAGCCACGAATCGAGGGCGGACGAGACGATGCGGGTGAACCCGCGTGCATCGGGATCCACGGCACGAACGGGGCTGGCCCACATGAGGTCCAGGCCGGGGAACCGGGCCGTGACCGGGTGGTCCGTCGAAACGGCGGCAGCGGGAATGACGATCCAGTGAGGATACGCTTCCAGGGTCTGCACCCGGACCGCCCCCAGGGCCTGCTGTACCGGAATCCGGAGGTTGGACCGGTTGAGAACGAGGGAGGGGTCGACGACAAATCCATAGTGGGCAAGCATAGAGAAGATCGGTGCGTCGCCGCGTTCCCGGGGGCTCAGCCCGGCATCGATGTCGATCTCGACACCGTCAACGGCGAAGAGCGCGCTTCCACCCGCCGATAGGTACGCTTCCACCGGTTCCAACTGCTCCTCGCTAAGATCGGCGCCGCCGAGAAGCAGGAGCGCCTCCGTTCCGGCCGGCACGACGTCGCCCGGGGCAAGCTCGACTACGTCGTACTGCCGAGCGAGTTGCCCCCGCAACACCTGGAACGCCTGGTCCACCGGGTTGATCGTCGAACCGGCCAGCAGCGCCACCGACCGTGGTTCGTCCCGAATCAGATCTTTGATTCGACTCGTCAGTTGGTACTCCAGCACCCCCGGATCAAAGACGACCGGAATCACATCGAATCGCTCGCGATACCGAATCACGATACCCGTGTAGACGACGGCAAGACTCTGCTGGTCCTGTTCGATAACCTGAATCTGCTGCGGAACGACACCGATACGTTCTATGTCGGCCGTGGTGTCCGCCGCAACGGGATCCTCCACCACAAATTCAATCGATCCGCGCCCGTACGCCGCGTACTCGGAGACCAAATCGATCACCTGTTGCGGTTCCGCCGCACGGGCGCGCAGGCGATCACTCACGTAATAGGTGATCTGCAGCGTGTCGTCCAACTGCCGAAAGAGCGTACGGGAAACGTCGGAAATACTCTGTTCCCGGTTGCGAGTCAAGTCCCACCGGGAGAAGAACCGTTCGCCGTTGAGTATTACCAGGAGCGCTATCACGGCGGTGAGGCCGGTAAGGACGATTTCCTGCATTCGTCGTGTCATCTTCACCTCCATTTCCTGAAGAGAAGCGACCTGGACGCTCCGTAGAGCCCCAGGGCGGTGACGAGCAGGTAGAAGAGAACATCCCTCGAATCGAGAACGCCCGTTACAAATCCCTGGAAGTGGTGGTCCAGCGAGAAGTAGTTGATGATCGCCGCCGCGCGCGGGGAGAGATCGAGCGAAGCGGGGATCTGGGAGACAAGCGTAAAAAAGAGCAGAATCAGGGCGGTCAGAATAAACGCGGATATCTGGTTCCGGGAGAGCACCGACACAAAAACGCCGATACCGACGGCGGCCGAACCGAGGAGAAGGAGGCCGATGTAGTTGGCGGCGGTCTTGCCGTGATCGAAATCGCCGAAGGGTGCAACCGAAATCGGTACAATCACCGTGAGAACGATCGTTGCCGTAAGGAGGATCATCGCGGCGACATACTTACCGACAACGAGCTGTACTTCGGTGTACGGAAGCGTGCGCAGAACCTCCGCGGTTCCCATCTTTCGTTCCTCCGCCCAGATTCGCATCGTTATCGCCGGAACGAGGATGACGTAGATCAAGGGCATGACCCCGAAGTACCCGCGCAGCGACGCGATGCCCTGTGCAAAGAAGCGTTGCAGGTAGAAGAACCAGGTCGAACTGAACACGAGGAAAAAGATCGTTGCGATGTACGCCACGGGGGACGAATAGTACGAACGGAGTTCCTTCTTGATGATGGCGCCCATTACCGCCCCTCCCCGTCACCGGACGTCAGTTCACGGAAGACGCGTTCAAGGTTTGCCCGATCACGTTCGAGCAGGAGAACCTTGTGACCCCGCGCTACGGACCAGTCGAAGATCGCCTCGGACGAGTGAGGAGCGCGCGGGAGCGCCACCCGCAGTTCCGTCAGGTCGCCCTCAATCGAAATCGTGTCGGCCCGGCGGACACCGGGAATGGTCTCCGCCGCCGGGGCCGATCGGGTGCGCAGCACGACGCGGTAGACGTCGTCTCCCTTCAACCGGGCGGCGATGTCGTCGGTAGAACCTTCGGCAACGATGGCGCCGCGGTTCATGATCAGGACGCGACCGCACACCGCCTCTACCTCCTGCATGATGTGGGTGGAGAGGATCACCGTTTTTGCGCGGCCCAGCTCGGCGATGACGCTGCGGATTTCCACGATCTGGTTGGGGTCCAGGCCCGCGGTGGGTTCGTCCAGAATGAGAACGTCCGGTTCATGAATGATCGCCTGGGCGAGTCCCACCCGTTGGCGATATCCCTTGGAGATCTCGTCGATTCGCCGTGAGACCTCTCCGGAGAGACCCGTCCGTTCCAGCGTCTCCGCGATCCGGGCGCGTTTCCGAGCGCCGGCGAATCCGCGCGCCTCGGCGATGAAGTCAAGGTACTCCCCTACGGTGAGTTCCGGGTACAACGGCGCGTTTTCCGGCAGGTAGCCGATGCGCCGCTTTGCCTCAAGGGGGTCGCTCACGACGTCCACCCCGGCAACCGTGACGCTCCCCTCCGACGGAAAGTGGTATCCGGTCAGAACTTTCATGATCGTCGTTTTTCCGGCGCCGTTGGGCCCTAAAAGGCCGGTAACGGCACCCGGTGACACGGTAAATGAGACGTCCCGCACGGCGCGGATATCGCCGTACGATTTGTGTACGTGGGCAACGTCTATCATCTGCTACTCCTCGTACGGAATGTTGATGTGCATACGGTCCCGGGCGAGAAACGCATCTGGAAACTCTTCCCGCGCCTCTTTCACCAACTCCTTTAATTCCCGGTTTGTGTAGCGCGGACTGAAGTGCGTCAAACCGAGCTTCTTCACTCCGCCGGCGGACCGGGCGATCCGCGCCGCATCGCGGGCGGTCATGTGACGTTTCGCCACGGCGGTTTCGCGAAATTCCTCGGTGAACATCCCCTCGCAGACGAGCAGATCCGAGTTTCGCACCTCCTCGGCGATCGCGGGAAATGCGACGGTGTCGGTAACGTAGCAGAACTTGCGACCGGGCCGGGGCGGCCCCAATACGTCACCGGGTTCAACCACCCTTCCATCGTCGAGAGCTACGGATTCGCCCTGTTGCAGTCGCGACCACAGGGGGCCGCGGGGAACACCGCACTCTTCGGCGCGATGGGGATGGAATATCCCGGGCCGCGGATCCTCGCGAAAGGCGTACCCCACGCACGTTCGCGAGTGGCGTACGGGGAACGATCGAATCTGGAACCCCTCCCCTTCGTACACAACGCCGGGCGCCTCGGGTTCGGATATTTCATTGACCTGAATCTCGAAGTTGATGTACATCTCGAGGACGCGCCGATTCGCCTCGACGTACTCCGCGATACGGGGCGGACCGATCACCTGGAGCGGTTCGGACCGATCCACCTGGCTCGAGAGCATGAGCATTCCCGGGAGCCCCGTCACGTGATCCGCGTGAGTGTGCGAGATCAGAATGGCGCCGATCTTCTTCCACTTGAGGTTCAACGAGCGCAGTGACACCTGCGTTCCCTCGCCGCAGTCAAAGAGGAAGACCTCGCCTTCCCGACGGAGGAGGACGCTGCTCAAGTGTCGATTCGGAAGCGGCATCGTGCCGCTCGTTCCGAGGATAAACGCTTCCATGTTCATTCGTATGCCCAAATGTACCATAATCGATTTTGAGGACCAAGCGAACGGCTGAACAAAGGGCCGTTCTCATTTTGGAGATCACCTGCGCCTGGCGCGTTTCGAAGAACAAAACGCTGGGCTTCGCTGCGCTGCAGAGACGCGTTTTGTTCTTCCTTCCGGGCAGTGGCTGGTGTTGTTCTTCTCCAATCGGCCAGGCGCTCTCCAAAACGTCGTCGGAAGGCTCATCGCCCGCCGTCCATACTGAAAAATGCTGTTGAACAAAACCGTGGATCTGCGTGACTATGGGCAATGCTCATCGAACCGCGCGTGCTCAAGGGATTTCGCGATTCCCTGCCGCACCAGGAGATTCACAAAAAACGGCTGGTGCACAGGCTGGAGGATACCTTCTCGCGATTCGGGTTTGTCCCGATCGACACCCCGATACTCGAATACGCGGAAGTGTTGCTCGGAAAGGGCGGCGGCGAGACGGACAAACAAGTCTACCGTTTCACCGACCACGGAGGACGTGACGTTGCGATGCGCTTTGACCTGACCGTTCCCTTTGCCCGCTTCCTGGCGGCCAACCGGGGCGAATTGGCGCTGCCCTTCAAGCGCTATCACATCGGCAAGGTATTTCGCGGCGAAAATACCCAGCGCGGCCGGTATCGCGAGTTCTTCCAGTGCGATTTCGACGCCGTCGGCCCCGACGCCGTGTCGACCGATTTCGAGATCCTCCTCATGATTCACGCCGCCCTTTCAAACCTGGGCGCGCGGGACATCACCATTCACGTCTCACACCGGGGTCTCTTCAATCGCTTCCTGGACGGCCTCGGCATCCGCGGGGAGAGTGAATACGTCCTTCGAACCGTGGACAAGGTGCGCAAGGTGGGCCGGGACCAAACGGCGGCGGCCCTGGCGGAGCGCATCCCCGCGGCGGCGGCGGAACGCATCCTGGCGTACATCGGCGCCGAGGGTCCCTACGAAACGGTCCTGGGGCAAATGGTGGACCTCGCGGGCGGTGCCGGCCCCGACACGGAACGCCTCCGGGCGATCGGTGAACTCGCGGCCGCCACCGGCGTTGCGGAAAGTGTCCGTCTTGACCCGTCCATTACACGCGGCCTGGACTACTACACCGGCGTGGTCTTCGAGACGTTCCTCGGGGGCATTGAAAGCATCGGGTCCGTCTGCTCCGGTGGTCGCTATGACGACTTGGTGCTTCTGTACAGCAAGCAGGCGATGCCCGGCGTGGGCGCCTCGATCGGACTTGACCGGTTGATCGCGGCACTCGGAGAACTACAGGGGCTCCCGGACACGGCTTCATCCGCGGACGTCTTGGTGACGATGCAATCTCCGGACCTGATAGCCCATTACCACGTCCTGGCGAAACAACTGCGCGCCGCTGGAATTCGCTCCGAGGTGTACCCGGAAGCGCGCAAACTGGGTCAGCAGTTCGCCTACGCCGAGCGGTCGGGAATCCCCTATGCGATAGTCTGCGGAGAAGACGAACGGCGCGAGGGCGTAGTCAACCTCCGCCGCCTGGAAACGAGAGAGAATATCGAGCGGAGAACCATCGAACAGGTGGTAGAAACCGTGAGGAAATGAACCCGCGCGAACTCCCCGTATACCTGCACCGCACCACGATCGTCGAATCGCTCACGCGTCACCGCGTCATCGTCGTAGAAAGCCCCACCGGCAGCGGCAAAACGACACAACTGCCGGTGATCCTGCACGAGGCGGGCTTCTCCGAATCGGGCCGTATCGGGGTGACGCAGCCCCGCCGGATTGCGGCCGTGTCGGTGTGTGAGTTTGTCGCGCGTCAACTGAACGTCCAGGTGCCGGATATGGTGGGCTACAAGATGCGGTTTTACGACCACACCGGCCCCGATACGCGGATCAAGATCATGACCGACGGTATTCTCCTGCAGGAGATCAAGTCGGACGAGCGCCTGTCGGCCTACTCGGTCATGATCGTGGACGAGGCCCACGAGCGAAGCCTGAACATCGATTTTGTCCTGGGCCTGATCAAACGGGCGCTGGAGCTTCGGGACGATCTCTACCTGATCATCTCATCGGCGACGATAAACGCCGAAGTCTTCAGCGAGTACTTTGACCACTGTCCCGTGGTCCGCATCGAGACGCCCATGTACCCGGTGCAGGTTATCTACGACTCGCCGAAAGCGCCGGACCCCGTCCAGGGTGAACGGTGGAGCGAACGCGAAACGCAATCGCTGGAATACGACGCGCTGATCGGACGGATCGTGTCAACCATCGGGAAACTGGTGGAGGAACGATTCCCGGGGGACATCCTCGTCTTCCTCCCGGGTGAAAAGGCGATCAAGGACTGTATCGTCGAACTCTACTCGCTTCCGATCAGGGAGGCGCTCCACATCCTGCCCCTCTACGGACGCCTGAGCAAGGAAGAGCAGGACGAGGTCTTCCCGCCGGCGCCGAAGGGGAAGAAAAAAGTGGTCGTCGCCACCAATATCGCCGAGACGAGCATCACTATCGACGGCGTCACGGCGGTTATCGACAGCGGGAAGGCAAAGACGAACTTCTACAACCCCCGTACCTACACGTCGGCCCTCGTGGAAGGTCCCATCTCCAAGGCGAGCGCCAACCAGCGCCGGGGTCGCGCGGGGCGAACCCGGCCCGGACGATGCTACCGCCTGTACGGCAAACGCGACTTCGAGGCGCGTCCGCTCTTCTCGACGGAGGAGATCTATCGCACCGACCTTTCCGAGGTGGTGCTCAGGATGGCGGAACTGGGTATCCGGGACTTCGAGGAGTTTGACTTCATCTCGTCTCCGGGCACCGGGAATATACGGGCCGCGGTACACACGTTGCGCATGATGGACGCTCTGGACGAGGATCGGGCGCTCACCGCAATCGGCGAGATGATGGTTCGCTTCCCCCTGCTCCCTCGCCATTCGCGCATCCTGGTGGAGGCGATTCGAGAGTACCCGGACGTCATGGACGAGGTGCTGACCGCCGTATCGTTCCTGACCTCCCAGAACCCCTTCCTCCTGCCCCAGGGGGAGGAGATCCAGGCGAGGAAGGCGCACCATCGATACCGCGATGACCTTGGTGATTTTGTCAGCTACCTGCGCCTCTTTGCGGCGTACAGTACCGCCGAACACAAGGAGCGGTTCTGCGATTCCCGGTACCTCGATCCCCGGATGATGGCGGAAATCGCTAACGTGAAAGAGCAGTTGGGGCAGATCGTTTCGGACATGGGAATCCCCCTCATCTCCGGCGGCCCCCGGGCGGACTACCTCATCGCAATCGCCCGGGGTCTCCTGCAGTTCGTGTGCGCCCATACCGGGCGCGGCGTCTATCAAAGTCTCACCGCGGAGCGCATCATGATCCATCCCGGGTCGGTGATGTTTCGCGCGACGCCGGACTTCATCGTGGCCGGCGAGATCGTGCGGACGAGCCGCACCTACGCTCGATCCGTGTCACCCCTGGAGCGATCCTGGCTGAGAAAGGTCTCGGTCGAACTGTTCGAGGGTCTCGCCGCCGGAGAGAGGCGACGTGCCCGGGGAACACACGACCCCGGTGCGGGCCAGGGCAGTCGCGCGTCCGGCGGTCGTACCGCCGGACGCGACACCACGTGGCAGATAAGAATCGGCGGGACCTCCTTTGAAATCGTTCCGTACAAGGGCAAGAAGAAGATCGTCGTCCTGCCCTGGGAGCGCCTGAGCAGACTCGTCCGGAATCGTGTACCGCCCGTCCCGTCGAACCAGCGCGCCCTGAGGGCGCGGATCGAACTGGGTGGCCGCACTATCATGGACGGAGAACGGCTCGGGACCGTCCTACGCGCGGCGTCTCACCTTCCCGAGCACCTGGAGGTTCGCGGAGGATGGCCGGACCACCGGCGGTTCACGGACAAGAACCTTCAGGAGCTCACGGGCCACCTGGACCGGATCCTCGACGTGGTTCCGGCGCGCAAGTCCGGCCCCCAGTTGGGTTTCCTGGCGCTCTACAGCAACCCCGCAGGGCAATACTGGTTCAAACCGACCCGCCATTTCTACACGGCGGTTCACGAAAGCTTGGCGACGCTGGAACAGATCGCGGACGATCTCGACGAACAACCGACAGGGAACGTCGTCGAAGCGATCAACAGGGCGTACCGAAGACTCGCCGAGATCATCGAGCGCGACGACGAATAGGAGCTGAAGGTGTCGCGCTAGTAAATAAGCGCGGGGGTTTCCGCGCGAATGAGTACGCGCTGTTCCCGCGCTAAGGAGTAAGCGCGGGGGTCGCACTCACAGGAGGCGCCTACTCCAGGATCTGGAGTGTGTAGTCTCCCAGTTCGTCGAAGAACGCCGTGACGTAAATACGATACGTGCCCGTTTCCGGGAGGACCACGCTGAGCAGACTGTTGGAACCGCCGCCGCTGTCGTCATCGCTCCCGAGATTCGAACCGTCCACGTTGCCGAGGAAGACGCGGGCATCGAAGTCGTTCGATTCAAGGAGGAAGCTGACCGTCGTGCCGGCGACGCCTTCGTACTCGTAGACGTCGTACACCGTTCCGTCGTAGGCACGAGCGTCGCCGGGATCCAGTTCGCCGGTGAACTCGGCGATGACGTTCTGGGCGCCGCCGGAGACGATGAGCGAGTACGTTCCGATCGATTCGCCGTCAATGCTCGTAGCGGTGATCATCGCGTATCCGTCCTCGTAGAACTGGAAGGAGAGGCGCGAATTCAAATCCCCGGCGCCGTCGTCGTTGTAGTCCTGGTTTCCGAGGTTGTCTTCTATCTCCAGGAATGCGTCGAAATCGTCGGACCGGAGTTCAACCATTACACGCGTATCCGCGGTCCCGTACAGGATGTACCGGTCTGCGCGGCGCGAGCGTCCGCCCGGTTTTCCGAACGTTCCCTGCACCTCCGAGTCGAGGACGATCTCCCGTGGCGGCGGAAGTTCCGAGACAACCAGTTCATATTGGCCCTCTTCGTCACCGAACAGGGACGACACGGAAAGCTCCAACTGTCCGGAATCGGGCATGATACGGGCAAACCCCGCGTTGTACCCCTGGTAGTCGTCGTTGTACACCGTTGACCCATCGGGAAGGATGGCATTGATCTGGGTATCCATCGATTCAGACCGGGCAAGTACCTCGATCAGGACGCCCTCTTCTACGCGGACCCGGTAGACGTCTTCATAGTTTCCACTCGCGTCGGTCTTGTCACCCGATCCAAGCGATCCGCCCGTCGTGAAAATAACCTCCTGGGCAAGGAGCGCCGCGGCGGGGAGCATTAGCAGCAGGAACACTGCGATGATTCGGTTACCGTTCATGACCACCTCCATTCCTGACTATACACCGTTCACGCCGGCAATTCGAGCGTTTCCACGAGGGTAGTTTCATCGAGCGCACCGACGAACGTATCGAGGGCGTTCTTCTGCAGAACGAATCGGAGTCCCGCATCGTTGCGCTTCTTGTCGCCCGCCATCGCGGCAATCAGGGCCCCGGTATCGATGTCGGGGTAGTCGAGTTCGTAACCGTATCGTTTCAGCAGGGTACGGACACGCGCGGCGTACTCCGGGTCGGTCACTCCGGTGCGCACGCCGGCGTGAAGCGCCCGATTGATACCCCAGGCGACAGCGGCCCCGTGGGAGATGGTACCAAAGCCGGCAACCGACTCGAGAGCGTGGGCAAAGGTGTGTCCCAAGTTGAGATGGGCGCGAACACCGGCTTCCATGTAGTCGTCCAGAACGTGACGAATCTTGACTCGGATCGCCGCCCTGACTATTTCCGTTACCAGCGGTGTTTCGCGCCGCAGGATCTCCCCGCGGCCGCTTTCCAGCCGATCCAGCAGCTCCGCGTCTCCCAGCAGAGCCGCCTTGATGACTTCCGCGAGGCCGCTCTTGTACTCGTCCTCCGGGAGCGTTTCCAACAGGTCCGGTACAATTCGGACTTCCGACGCGGAGTAGAACGTCCCGACCATGTTCTTGAATGACGCGGCGTTGATCCCCGTTTTTCCACCGATCGCCGCGTCCACCATCGCGAGCAGCGATGTGGGTACCAGTACGACATCGATCCCGCGGAGGAACACGCTACCGACAAACGCGGCAAGATCGGTGACGGCACCGCCCCCGAACCCGATGATACGGGCCGATCGGGTGAATTGTCGATCGATCAGAGAGGTAATGACATCCCGGGCAACGGCGAAGCTCTTGCACCGCTCACCGGCGGGAACCACGATCAGGCGATCCTGGTCCGTCTCGGGAACGAGCCCGCGGGTGTTTTCGTCGGCGATTATGGTCGAACGGCGATCCGGCGAGCGAAGCGCTTCCGCCCGGGTCGTCAGTGATACGACCGAGTGCCGACCGCCTAGGTCGAACCGTTCGAGTTCCATTGAACGAGCGATTCAATGATGGTGCGGACCAGGGGGTCAACGATGGAGTAGATACGCCGGTTCCCCCGAACCTCGCTGGCAACCACGCCTTTCTGCTTCAACACCGCCAGATGCTGGGACACGACCGGCTGCGGTTGGTCCAGACAGCTCCACAACTCGGTCACGCACGGCTCATTCTCCTGTGCGATCTCGCAGAGCAGTCGTAACCGCATCGGGTGCCCGCAAACCTTGAGCTTTTGCGCGCACTCGTCGATGACCTCCGGCGAGCAACACGTCTCTTTTTCGCCGTAACGAGCTACGTCCATGGCAGTAACGTAACATGACGGCGAAGTAAAATCAATATATAGTCGTTATTTTATGCTGACTTCTTGCTGCCGGTGGAGGCGGAGTCACTCTTTGTGGAGGTGTCCTTTGCGGCACCGGTCTCGGTCTTTGTTTCGGTCTTGGTCTTGGTCTTGGTCTTGGTCTCGGTCTCGGTTTTGTCGTTGTCCGCCTTGACGGAAGCGCCCGCTCCCCCGTTCTTGCTGTCGGTGACATAAAATCCCTGGCCCCGAAAGATCACCCCGGTCCCACCGGTGATGATGCGGCGAAGCGCCTTCCTGGAGCATGAGGGGCACGTGGTGAGTGGATCATCCTTGATACTCTGAAACGCGTCGAACTCGTGACCACACTCATCGCATACGTAGTCATACGTGGGCATGCATTACCTCCAGTTTGTGCATAATATACCGATCATCCCCGGGACGGACAAGTTATCCGGCAGTTCGCATGGTGGAGATCACATAACATGGCCCGGAAGGAAGAACACAACGCTTGGTTTCGCTTCGCTGCAGAGACGCGTTTTGCTCTTCCTTCCGGGCGCGCCTGGTGCTATTCGCCTCCATTCGGCAATGTGATCTCCACCATGCGAACTGCCCTAAAAGTTACCGTTTTCGATGGTCAAGGCGTATTGGAACGCCTGCGGTGTTCAGGTCCGTCTTGATGGAGTCAACGGTGTAGTCACCGTAGTGAACCATGCTGGCCACCAGGGCGGCGTCCGCTCGTCCCTCGACCAGGACGGCCCGGAGGTGCTCCGGTGTGCCCGCACCGCCGGAAGCGACCACCGGTATCCCAACCGCTTCCGAGATCATACGCGTCGCGGTAAGGTCGTAGCCGTCCCGCGTCCCGTCGGCGTCGATGCTGTTCAAGACGATCTCCCCGGCCCCCCGTCGTTCGGCGTCGAGGGCCCAGGCGAGCGCGTCGAGGTCTGTCGGGGTTCGGCCACCGTCAATGACAACGCGGTAGCCGCTCGGCATATCTCGATCGGCGGCAACATCCATACCCAGCACGATGCACTGGCTACCGAACTTCAAAGCGCCCTCCGAGATAATCTCCGGTTTTCTCACCGCCTGACTGTTGACGCTCACTTTTTCGGCCCCCGCCAGAATCACGCGACGTATGTCGTGTAGCGAACCGATGCCCCCCCCCACGGCGAAGGGGATAAATATCCGCTCCGCCACGCGTTCCACCACGTCGATCATGATTCCTCGCTTCTCCGAGGAAGCGGTGATATCGTAGAAGACGAGTTCATCGACACCGTCGCGGTAGTACTTCGCGGCCATCTCCACGGGATCACCGATGTCCACGTTTTCTTTGAACTTGATTCCCTTCGTTACCTGCCCCGCCCGTACATCGAGGCACACGATGACCCTTTTTTGAAACAATCTACGCCTCCACGAAGTTGTCGAGCAGGGTGAGGCCCCACTCGCCGCTCTTCTCGGGGTGAAACTGCGTTGCAACGAGGTTGTCCCGGCAGATCGCGGCGGCGAAGTCGACACCGTACCGAGACCGGGCGATCACCGCTTCCCGGTGTTCCGGCTCGGGATAGTAGCTGTGCACAAAATAGAACGACGTATCCTGCGGGATTCCCTTGAACAGGAATGCGCCGGGAGACGCCCGGTCGTACCGGACCGTATTCCACCCCATGTGGGGCACCTTGAGATCGCGTGATTCGAACCGTCTCACCCAACCGGGGACGAGGCCGAGGCACTCGGTATCGTTCTCTTCGGATCGCTCCAGGACGAGCTGCGCCCCGATACAGATTCCGAGCATCGGCTTTCCCGTCGCGAAGAACGAGACCAGCGCCTGGTCCAGCCCCCGGCGCCGCACCGTTTCCATGGCGGCCCGAGCCTCCCCCACTCCGGGGACGATCACGGCGTCGGCACTTGCCACGGTGTCCGGATCAGCCGTAACGGAAAAGGGCGTTCCGATGAAACGGAGCGCCGTTTCTACGCTTCGCAAGTTTCCCGCGTCATAGTCAACGACTGAGACGTTCAACAAACACCTCCACGAACTCCAACGCCTGGGTCTGGGGTATGGTCAGACCCGAAAACAGAACAACCGACCCGCACCGTTCAACGGCGATCGCCTTGCGATCGGCGTCGGACCATTCCAACAACTCCTGAAGATGAAGCAGCGAGATCCGGCCTATCACCAGAGCGGCCCGTGCACCCGTTTCGCCGGCGAACTCGAGCCAGAGGTCACCCCGAAAACGATCATTGCTCCCTGGCGCCGGGGGTGACGAGACCTCCAGGTAGAGGGCGTGCCAGTTCAAAAGGCGTTGCGCCGGATACGAGGCACCGTCTGTCCAGACGCGGGCTACAAGGGCACCACCGTGTATCTCGCGGTCGCATGCCCAGGGCGGAACGGCGTAATCAAACCGGTCGTCTCGTGGGTCCGGTTCACCAACTTCAATGAGGGCGATCCCCCGCTCAACGAACCGCACGGACGTTCCGTTCCAATCGGCCCGCCACTCGCCGCGCCCCACGCGGGTGTACCCGCTTTTGCGGAGACCGGCTCCGAGGGTGGTACGTCCAAACTTCCCGTGAACGAGAGCCGTTCCACCGTCGCCGTCGACCGAAGCGACCACATGGTACACGCGTCGGGACACCTCCGCACCCACGTACCGGGAGGCAATCTCATCCGCGAAGGCCGGTGCCGCGGCGATTGAAACCGACGCGATCACGGCCGGATCAACGGGTAGAATCGACGCCGCGGCTCGCTCCGCCGTCGCCGCGGACTTCGCGGCCACTTCGGCGGAATCTACTCGTCCAGATCCGACGGTAGCGCACCCCGTCACGGCAAGAACAAGCGTCGCCGTGAGTGCGGCGTGCTGGAATACCGGACGCGTTTTCACGCGCCGCCATACCAGACGCGTCCCGGCGCGCCGCGAAACTAGGCGCGTTTCCACGCGCCGTAACACTAGGCGCGAGACAACGCGACGTAACACGCGGTACCGCCGATTTCGTGGGCTACCGCCGAGTCGTCGTCGCGCCACACGAGCGTTTCGGCGAGCGTTTCGCCGGTGAGGTACTCCTCGAACGCCTTCACGGCCGACGCGAGCGGCTCCTCCGCGGCGATGGCGATCTCGATGCGATCGCTCACCTCGAAGCCCTGCTCCTTGCGCTGATTCTGGACGGCACGGATAAGATCGCGTACGTACCCCTCCTGGAGGAGTTCCGGCGTGATTTCCGGATCGAGCGCCACCGTGAGCGAACCCTCGTTCAGAACCTTGAGGTTCTCCTTCTCGCTTCGGTTGACGAGAACCGATTCGGCGGTGATGTCCAGAGCCTCACCGTCAAGTTCGAGGCTGAGGGTGGCGCCTTCCACGATCTGCTGCACTTCCCGCGGTTCCAGTTGCGCAATCAGGGCTGCGGCGCTCTTCATCTTGGGTCCGAGGCGCGGTCCCAGCGTCTTGAAGTTTGCCTTTGCACTGTATTCGACCAACTCCTCTTCGTTGTCCCGGAAGACAACGCCCTTGACGTTGAGTTCCTCCCGGATGATGTCTTCCATCTCACGCAAAATGGTGCGCTCTTCGGCGTCCCGCGTGACCAAGTGGATCGCACTCAGAGGTTGCCGGATCTTGAGATTGTGCATCGTCCGGATCGCCCGGCCCATGCTGACCGCGTGGCGGGTAACGGCCATCTTCCGCTCCAGGGCACCGTCGCGCCGCGCTTCGTTCGCCACCGGGTAGTCGCAGAGGTGGATAGACTCCGGCATCTCCGGGGTACGCAGGTTCCGGAAGATCTCTTCCGTCACAAAGGGAACAAACGGCGCCGCCACAACCGAGAGACGCATGAGGACTTCGTAGAGCGTGCCGTACGCCTGGTTCTTGTCCGTGTCGTTCTCGCTCTTCCAGAAGCGCCGCCGCGATCTGCGGATGTACCAGTTGTTGAGGAGGTCGATAAACTCCGCGATCGGCTCGATGGCGCGCTGCACTTCGTAGGCGTCCAACGCCTCGGTCACCTCAGCCGTCACGCGTTCCGCTTCGGAGAGAATCCACCGGTCGAGGGGATTGTCAGGGTCCTGGGGCGCCCCAGCCGGTTGTACGCCGTCGATATTGGCGTAGGTCACGAGGAAGCTGTAGGCGTTCCAGTAGGGGATGATTACCTGCTTCAATACATCCCGAACGCCGTCGTCGCTGTACTTGAAGTCTTCGGCGCGCACCACGGCGGAGTTCATCAGGAAGAGGCGGAGCGCATCGGCACCGAACTGGGCGATGACATCTTCGGGATCGGTGAAGTTGCGTTCGCTCTTGCTCATCTTCTTGCCGTCTTCCGCGAGTACCAGGCCGTTGACAACTACGTTTTCGAAGGCCGGCGCATCGAAGAGCGCCGCCGCCAGGACGGTGAGCGTGTAGAACCAGCCCCGCGTCTGATCGAGCCCTTCGCAGATAAAGTCGGCCGGGAAGTTCGCCTCGAAGGAGTCCTTGTTCTCGAACGGGTAGTGACTCTGGCCGTACGGCATGGCTCCGCTTTCAAACCAGCAGTCAAGAACTTCAGGAACGCGACGCATGGTGCCGCTCCCGTCGGGCGCCTCCCACGTCAACTCGTCCACAAAGTGCTTGTGCAGATCCTCGATCTTGACGCCCGACTTCGACGCAAGCTCCTCGCGACTGCCGATCACTTCGATATGGGAACCGCCGTCGCTCTTCCACACGGGGATCGGGTTACCCCAGTACCGGTTGCGGCTGATGGCCCAGTCACGAGCGCCCTCGAGCCATTTCCCGAAGCGCCCCGCCTTTAGATGCGCCGGCACCCATCGGACGTGGCTGTTCGCGCGGAGCATGCGCTCCTTGATCTTGTCGATGTCGACGAACCACGAAGTGACTGCACGATAGATCAGGGGCGTTTTCGTCCGGTAGCAGAAGGGGTACGGATGGCGATACGTCTCGCGCTTCACCAGTTTGCCTTCCCCCTTGAGTTTGGCGATGATCCCCTTGTCGGCATCCTTGACGTGGAGCCCCGCAAAATCGCTCACCTCGTCGGTGAAGTGGGCGTTTGGATCTATCGGACAGACCACGGGGAGACCCGTATCTTTCAAGAGGTTGTAGTCGTCCTCGCCGAAACCGGGGGCGGTGTGAACTATGCCGGTCCCCTCCTCGGTAGTGACAAAGTCTCCCAGGTGCACCGCAAAGGCGCCCTTTTCGTAGAGATCGGCGAAGTACGGAAAGAGCGGCGTATAGCGTTTGCCCTCGAGTTTTGTACCGGGGAAACGGTCCACCACGGCGTACTCGCTCTCATCGCGGTAGTAGGTATCCAGACGCGCCGCCGCCAGGATGTAGTGGGCGTCGCCGTCCTTGACCTTGACGTATTCGATCTCCGGACCGGCCGCGAGGCCGAGGTTGCTGGGAAGCGTCCAGGGAGTTGTCGTCCAGGCGAGAACGTAGGTACCCGGTTCGTCCACCAGTTCAAAACGAACGGTAATCGCCGGGTCGTCCACTACGTGATAGCCGCCCAGGTTGACTTCGAAGTTGGACAAGGGCGTCGCCAGGGGAGTGCTGTAGGGAAGGATGTAGTATCCCTCGTAGATAAACCCCTGTTCCCACAGGCGCTTGAAGACCCACCAGATCGTCTCCATGTAGTCCAAATCCATCGTCTTGTAGTCGTGGTCGAAGTCGATCCAGCGCCCCATACGCGTGATGATGCGTCTCCACTCCTCGGTGTAACGAAGCACGATACCCCGGCACGCTTCGTTGAACTTGCCGACGCCGTACTCTTCGATCTCGTGAGCACCGGAGATTCCCAGTTCCTTCTCCATTTCGTACTCGACGGGAAGACCGTGGCAGTCCCACCCGAACCGTCGCGCGACCTTTTTGCCGCGCATGGCGTGGTAACGCGGGAAGATGTCCTTGATCGTACCCGGTACGAAGTGGCCGAAATGCGGCAGACCCGTGGCAAAGGGAGGCCCGTCGTAGAACACGTACTCGGGATTGCCCTCGCGTTGCTCGATGGACTTGGCGAAAATCCGGTTCTCCTCCCAGAAGCGCAGAACCTGCTCCTCCATTTCGGGAAAACTGACCTTCGGGTCGACCGGTGTATACAAAACTGCCTCCTGTGCGACTACTCTTCGTCGACCCGGACGGGTAGACGGATGACTTCGACGTCGTAGCGGTAGAGAACGATATTGGATCCCGCGGCGAGCAGGTAGGGGAAGACGATGCGTCCGCCGGGGTGGATCATCTCGAAAAGCGTGGATGCTTCACCGTCGGGGTTGATGACCTCGGCGCGTAGCTCCACCGGAACGGCGTACTCCGGGAGCGTTCGATCGAACATACCGAAGACGCGATCCTCCGGGACGTCCCTGAGCGACCTGATGGAGAGTTCCACCGGGGTACCGACCACGACCTCGGTTCCCGGCTCCGGCGCCTGCCCGACGACGACACCTTCCTGTCCAATCGTCGGTTGCTCCTCGAGCATAAAGCGGAAGGGCACGTCATCCCGGGCGAGAATGATCATCGCGTCGGACCAGGAGAGGCCGATGAAACTCGGGAGTGAGAACGTATCCACGTCGGGACCGCGGCTCACGACAAAATCGAGTTCGGTGGCGCCGGAAAACTGCGAATCCGGCGACGGATCCTGCTCGATGATCGTTCCCACAGCGCTCTCGTCGAATACGTAGGTGACCGAGCCCACCTGCAGAAGCTTCTCCGACGAAGGAAACATCGTCTGAAGTTCGGTCTGTACGTCGCCGAGCGTTCGACCGCGATAGTCTGCGATGCGGTCGATAATCGCGCCCTGGCTCACCACCAGCCCGATCCTGCGTCCCGCCCGTACCAGCGTCCCCGGCTCGGGATCCTGACCGATCACGTGCCCCTTGAGCGCCGGATCGGAGAAGTAGCGCAACTGGACCTCCGGGTAGAGGCCCCGTTCCTGCAAGAGGAGCAGCGCGTCAACGAGTTCGCGGCCGCTCACGTCGGGGACCATCGTTTCCTCCGCACCGCGGAGGGAGAGCAGAAACGCCGAAATCCCGGCCGCACCGGCCAAAAAGAGGATACCCGCAAAGCTCCAGACGACGAGTCGAAAGTAACGCGACTCCGGTGATTCGGAGCCTATGGGTCGCCGACGGCGCAGCGACGGCAGAAATGACTTCATGATCTACGCAATCCGCTCGAGACGGCTCCCGACGACGTCGCGGTTGCCGTTGAGAAAGGCGTGCCAGTCCATCTCCGCGCGTGCTTCAGGCTTCAAACGACGTACGGCGAGTGTGCCGTGTGAGGTTTGTAGCAAAATTCCAAGAGCGTTGTCTACACCGACAAAGGCGCCGGGCCCTGCGGGGGAGCCCACGGTGTGAAGGGGGGGGGCCGGCGGGCCCTCACCATCCTCGGCGAGCACCGGGGTTGTCTCGACGATTTGCAGCCGCCGGCCGCGCCAGGACGCCCACACGCCGGGCCACGGCGAGTAGGCACGCACCTTCCGATCCAAATCGACCGCCGACTCGGAGAGTGTCACGTAGCCGTCGCGCTTGGTGATCAAGTGACAGTACGTAGCCGCGCCGTGATCCTGTTCGCGTTCAACCACATCCCCACGGTCGATCGCCGCCACGGCGCTCGCCACGGCCCGCGCCCCCAGGGCACCCAACGTCTGTGTCAGTTCCGGTGAGGTCTCGTGCCCCGTCGCGGGGTGACGCACCTGGTCGATGATGGGGCCTGCATCCATCTCGAGACCGATTCGCTGGACGGTTACCCCCGTAATCGCGTCGCCGGATAAGATAGCCGCCTGGATAGGGCTGGGACCGCGGTGCCGCGGAAGCAGGGAGGGGTGCATATTGATCGCCCCCTTCCGGAAGAGCGCGAGAAAGCGAGGCCCGAAGATCCTGCCGTAGGCCACAACGACCATCAGATCCGGCCGGAGGCGCGTCACCGCGTCGCGCGCTTCTCCGTCAAGGCGTTCCGGCTGCAGGAGCGGGAGGTCGAGCGTGCGCGCCAGGGCGCTCACCGGTCCCGGCGTAACCACCCGTTTTCGTCCAACCGGTCGATCGGGGTTGGACAAGACGCCGACTACCTGCGCCTCCGGCACCGTTTCGACGAGTGCGGTGAGCGAGGCAACCGCGATCTCCGGTGTTCCGGCAAAAAGAACGCGTGTCACCGGCTATTCCCGCCAGAACTGCGTGAGCGGTTTTTCGTACTTCTCGATGAGTCGTGATCGTCTACGGCTCGGCAGATAGTCGATAAACAGTACGCCCTCCAGGTGGTCCTTTTCGTGTTGGATCACGCGCCCCATCAGACCATCCGCGGTGAGCACGAAGGGGGTACCCTTGGCGTCGTAGGCGGACACGGTGATCACCGAGGGGCGCGAAACGGGGGCGTACACTCCGGGCACGCTCAAACACCCCTCTTCATAGTCGAACCGATCCAGGCTGCTCTCGGTGATCGTGGGATTCACAAAAACGAGTGGATCCTGGTCCGGCACGTGAACGACGAAGAAGCGCTTGAGAATCCCGATCTGCGGCGCCGCGAGCCCGATGCCCTTGGCCGGTGCAAGGGCGGCGATCATCTCATCGGTGAGTTCCGCCAGTTCCCCGTCGAACATCTCAACGGGTTCCGACTGTTGTATCAGGAGTTCATCGGGATAGAAAACGATGTCGACCACCGGGAGAGTCTACCTACAAGAGGTTTACCGGGTCTATATCCACTTCCACGTGGACACCCCGGGGAGGACGAAAGGCGTCGAGTTCTTTCCGGACCACACGATGCATCGCCCCCATCGCCTCCCCCCGCAGGAGCAGGTGGTGACGCCAGCTACGTTTGATGCGCTCCAGCGCGCACGGAACGGGCCCCATCACTTCGATTCCGGCGGGGAGTTCCCGGCGGATCGCCTCGGCCAGCTCCGCGATTGAAGCCGCAACGTCCTTGGCGCGGCCGCCGCGGAGGACGATACGGAGGAGCCTGCCAAAGGGTGGAAAGCCGAGCTGTCGCCGCGTTTCGAGCTCATCGGCATAGAACTCTTCTACCCGGTGCTCCACCGCGCGGCGGATCGCCGGGTGGTCGGGGCGCATGGTCTGAACGATGACGCGCCCGTCCGTGCGGAAGCGACCCGCCCTTCCCGCAACCTGGACGATCAGGCTGAACGTTCGCTCCGCGGCGCGGAAGTCGGGAAGGCTCAGCCCCGTATCGGCCAGTACGATCCCCACGGTCTGAACGCGGGGAAAGTTCAGTCCTTTGGCGACCATCTGCGTTCCGAGCAGTATGTCGATCTCGCCGCGCTCGAAGGCGGCGAGGATACGGCCGCTTTCACCGCGCTTCCTGGTCGAATCGGTGTCGAGACGTGCACAGGTGAGCCCGGGAAACCGCGCCACCACCTCCTCCTCTATCCGCTCCGTGCCGAACGACGCGTACGCAACGTCCAGGGAGGCGCACACGGGGCAAACCCGCGGAGCCTCCGCCCGGTACCCGCAATGGTGGCACACCATCTTCGCGTCGGACCGGTGATAGGTGAGCGCTACCGAACAGTGGGGACAGGTCATCTCGAAGCCGCAGGAGCGGCAGTGAAAGACGTGCCCGAAACCGCGGCGGTTCAGGAAGAGAATCGATTGACCGCCGCCGCCGTGCGTCTCGCGGATGGCATCGCGCAACGTTCCGGAGATGAGGGAATCGCTCCCTCGCACGTTGATCACCGAGACCTCCGGTAAAGCGCCGCCGGAGAGGCGCCGGGTAAGGTCCAGCCGCGCGAGCCGGCCCTCCGCCATGAGGTTCCACGCCTCCACCGAGGGTGTAGCGGAACCCATCACGCACACCGCTCCTTCACGAGAACTGCGCCAAAGCGCCACCTGGCGGGCGTGGTACCGCGGTGCGTTGCCGCTCTTGTAACTCGTTTCGTGTTCCTCATCCACGACCACGAGCCCAAGACGAGCCACCGGGGCAAAAACGGCGCTCCTTGCGCCCACGACGAGCCGCGCTTCACCGGTTCGTATGCGGCGCCACTCGGAGAGTCGCTGCGCCGGCGTCAGGCCGGAA
>JANQHT010000148.1 GCA_028282545.1 Spirochaetales bacterium | reverse complement strand
GGGTTTCGGCAACTGGAAGAGTTCCAACTGGGCAGAAGGGCTGCCGGAGAGATCGAGGTCCGCACCGATGGCGATCTGGGTGACGGGACCGGTGAGGGTATCCGATTCGAGAAGCTCCTTGTGCACCGGATCGATCCGGCTTCCGTCCAGCATGCTCGTGAGCGTGCTTCTCATGTCACATGCCGAGATCACATAGTCGGCCTCCATTTCCGTCCCGTCCTCCAGCCGCACGCCGGTGACCCGCCCGTTCCGCTCCAGCACGTTGGTCACCCGCGCTCCGTACCGGATCGTTCCCCCCAGGCCGGTGAAACGCGCCTCGATCGCTTTGGCGAACTCAAGCGAGCCGCCAATGGGGTATCCCCCGGCTTTCCGGCTCATCGTGGCAAGCGGCATGACGATGGAGAACAGCGATCCAGGGGCACCGTAATTCGCATTTCGGATACCCTCGCGGAGCAGGGGATCCTTGAAGCGGGCGGCAAAGGTATCCAACGTGAGTGAGAACAGCTCGCCGAAGAGTTTCCTGAACGGTAAAAAACCAATCACCATTCTCATTCCGTCTAGAAATCCCATCAGTTCGATCGGCTTGCCTGTCGGGATTTTGAAATCCGCAAACGTTCGGATGTATCCACAGAACTCTTCAGCAGGCGCAGCATCGTCCGGCGATAGTTCCTTCATGTGACGCTCCAGCCGGTCGGGCTCGGCATAGAGTCGGAACGTCCTTTTGTCGAGCGCGGTCACGCCCGCGAAGTACTCGTAATTCACGATGCGCCGCTCCTGGATTGCACCGAGTTCCTGCCACATCCGGTAGTACGAGTTCGCCGGGTCCGTTCCCATGAGCATGTGACAGCTACCGTCGATAAGGTACCCCTTCCGCTTCCATGATGTGCACATCCCCCCGGGGAGGGAGTGCGCCTCGACGATCCGAACATCGTAGCCGTTCATGGCAGCGTAACACCCCGCCGAAAACCCACTGATTCCAGCGCCGATAACGATGATGGATCGTGTCATGTGTTTGATACCTCCCACCTGGAAATTGTACCATCAGAAACGGTATCTACCGTGACCCTCTGGAAGTGTTCCGAGAACAGGCTATCCATTAGTGGTCGATCAATCCAGCCAACGCTGAACTGAGCCGCCGGCTCCGGCCCGATTCGCGGGCGTACCGCAGACGCGTAGCGGTGAGGAATGATCCCGCAAGCGGCGAGGAACACGCCGACAGAAACGTGCCGGAAGGCACGCACCGATCACAAAGCAACAGTCAAGTGAATTGAACATGTTGCACTTGAGAGTAGAAACTACGTGGCGATACCGGGACACGCATGACCGATTGCTGCATACTCAATATCCGATGGAGATTGACCGCAGAACTCGACTGACCGGCGGCAACATGAACGAACCGGTGCGTATCGGAAACATCGTTGCGAAAGATGCGACCGATGCATCGGAAACCATCCATCGACTTCTCCAACATGTTCGCGATCGCGGGATTGACTGGGTCCCGGCGTCGATCGCCGTCGAGACCGGGAAGCACACTCTTGAGTTCATTCCTGGAGAGGTTCTTCACCGTCCGTCCGAATGGACGTGGAATCAAGGAATACTCCGAGATATCGCTCGCAAACTGCGAGCATGGCACGATGCAACCACGACATTTCCGCTGGAAGGTGCGCGATGGAACCTGCCATGTTCGGAACCCATCGAGGTCATCTGCCACAACGATGTTGCTCCATACAACACGGTGTTCCGAGATCGTACGGTCGTTGGACTGATCGATTTCGATACATGTGCACCGGGAGCGCGGATCTGGGACATCGCGTACGCCGCATATCGATTCGTGCCTCTTGTTCCTGAAACCGCACAAACTGCGGAAGAGATGTTCGCGCTGTTCTCGAAATCGCAGGTTCGGGAAAGGATCGAGTTCTTCTTGTCGGAATACGCGATGGGGAACGAACCGCTACGCTATTCTGTGGTTGATCTGGTGTGTACTACGAAACACCGTTTGACTGCGCTCTCGGACTGGACGGATCGTTTCGCCGTTGAATCCGGAAAGTCGAAGCTGCAGGAACACGCGCGAGTGTACAGACTGCATGAGCAGTTGCTCGACCGATTGAAGTAACACTGAGGGACCACCATCGGAGCCTGGACCCTGTACAACTCGCGATCCCGCGAGACAGCGAAGACATGGCCCGAGAATTCTACGTGGCAACGTTTGGATTCGCAGAAATCGAGAAACCCAAGAACCTGTGCAAGAATGGTGGTCTGTGGATAGAGGTTAAGAGCCGTCAGCTTCACCTCGGCGTAACGGAAGATGTCTGTGCGGCGACAAAGGCGCATCCAGCGATCTCGGTTCGCAACATCAAGGATCTAAGAATGGCCCTGGAGCGCCATCGTGTCGAGATCGCCGATGGCGATCCACTGGAGGGAGCGAGGGGATTCGACGTGTCTGATCGGTTCGGCAAAAACGGTTCCGCAACGGCCCGGATTTGTCCTATCGGTTCGTCCGTCCCCTCAAATAGCTGCCGACGGTGCCATCAGCACCTCGCGAGCCGCGATTCTCGCTGTGCTTTCGTCGAATCCTGCATTGGCCGGCTGTTTTGCGGTTGCTCCGCGAGATAGGTTTTCCTATGATTCGGAAGCCCTCGTGATCGACGATGAGGAGTGCACGCCGCACTTCTCCCATCTCAGCAGTTTTGAAGTCGTTGCGTGGGACCATGAGACGAGCAGCGCCAGCACCTTCGGCCATCCGTTGGAGCCCTATCGCCGGGAATTGTCCGACCTCGGGCTGCCCGATGCGCAGCGCCTCGCGGATAGACGACACGGCGACGTCTCGTCCTACGTGGGTATGGTGATCTGCCGTCCACCGCCGGCGGCGTAGTATTCATGACCTTGGAGGACGAGAGCGGTTTCGTAAACCTCGTGATCTGGAAGCGCATATTCGAACGGTACCGCGCACTCATCCTCACCAATGAAATCATCGGTATCACCGGTACCGTGCAAAAGGAGGGGGCGGTCGTCCATCTCGTCGCGGAGCGCTTCCGGCTCCCCATCGTGAGCGGACGCGCGGCGCACCGGTCGAGTAGAGACTTCCATTGAGCGCACTCGATTCACCGCCACACCCGCCGTTACATCGGTGACTACGGAGGCGTCGTGCGCGACGCGGCACACTTCGTGAACGATTGCGCATCGATGAGAACCGCGGCGTCGAACGCCCGCGATCGCTACCCCGAGGCGTGCGTAGGCCGCCTCCCGCCGATACGCGACGCGAGCATCGCCCCGGCCAACGCGGTGAGCAGAATCGGAATCACGAGCAGACTGGTACGAAGATCGCGCGCCTCGGCGACGAGCCCCATGATCCACGACACCAGACCGAATCCCGGTATACCGGCGCACGAGAGCAGGATGAACAGCATCGTCGAGTCCACCTCCATCGAGGCGGCGGCGTGGGACTGAATACTCGGCCAGAAACAGGCGATCGTAAGGCCCGAAAAGAAGATCACCGCCATGAACGACGCCATCGTCTCCACGGCCCACGCCCCCAAGCTTGCAACCACTCCCAGAACCGCCGAGGCGACGATGAGCAGATGGAGCTGCTCCTGCTTGACGAGATGGCCCGACGCGATCCGCCCTACGACCATACCAACGGCAAATACCGCGGTACCGAACGCCCCTGCGCGGGCGAGACCGTCGAAGTTCAGTTGGATATAGCTGGCGCTCCAGAACGTGAATGCGCCCTCCGCTCCTCCGCCGCAGAACATCGCGATCGAGAAGAACCAAAACCGCCGATCGCGCACGATTATCCGTATCTGCCGCCGCAACGAGACGGTGTTCCGTTTCGGATCTTCGTCGGAACTGGGACCATCGCCGGACGGTGCCGTAGACGGAGCGCCGCCCGCCGCATCGTGCCCGAAGATGAAAAAGAGCGACCCCGAGGCGGCGGCCAATCCGCCGATCCCGGCGATCAATACTCGCCACGACACGCCCCGAGTGAGCAAATCGCCGACGATCAGGACCGACGTGAGTACGCCGGCGGAGAAAAATGCGTTGAGGATATTCAAATAGCGCCCCGAGTCGTCGGGATGCTCCTCCTGTATCAACGGATTCAAGAGGGCCTCCAGGATACCGCCGCCCAGGCCGACCAGAACGATTGCCGCCAACACGACGCCGTAGGACGGCGCTATCGAATATGTGAGCAGGCCCGCGGCGAGTACGAGTCCCCCGGTACCGAGGGAGCGCGTCTTGCCGAAGCGCGCGGCGGCGGCTCCGCTCACGATCAAGATCGCCAGTAGGAAGCCGGCCCGCACTGCCTCGATGCCGCCCCCTTCGGCGAGTCCGAATCCGAGCTCCTCGGCGATTCGGAGAAGAATAATCGGTGTGGCCACAACGCTCGAGGCGTAGACGAACATACCCAACGCCGCAGCGTAGTCCAACCGTTTCATCGTGAGTCGTGCCATAGCCCTATCTGCCTTTGCGCGGAAAATATCTCGCCGACTCTACCGGAGTCGGCCTTGTGTCATGAGAGTTGTACGATATGAGTCTCACGGTCAAGGCCGATCGGCCGATGCGATGCACGGCGCGATGTCACACTCGCGCCGCGGGTCGTGCGGATCGAATCGAGGCGCGGTCAGCTAGGCGTGTAGTGTGCGGCCGGGGCCTTTGTCCCCAGGAGTACGATGACGAATCCCACCGCCAGCACACCGTGGATGACGAGGGCGCCGATCGCAGATGATTGCGAGAGGGCCGTCGGATCTCCGACGGCCGCGATGATCACGCCTACCGTTCCGGGACCGTGGAACGTCGCCAGACCGACGCCGACCACCTTGGCCGTGGCCGACTGAACCCCGGGACCGAATATCACTATCGCTCCGAGGACGCCCAGCGCGAACAACGCGCTGCCCAAGAACCGCGCGGACATACCCATCTGTACGGTTTGGACGGCGACCTCCGCCGCGCTCTGTGAAGAAAACGCGCCTCTGACGAAGGCGTTGAATCCGAACAGGAGTTCGAAGCCGGTGTGCAGAATGAACACCACTAAAGCGAATCGTTATGCAGCGGCATCAATCCTCGATGATGAGCGTCGACCAATTAGAGGGTAGTCACTTGGTTTCGTACTTCCTGCACGACAGCGCAAACGACTTCGCGTCAGTCATTCTCGGCGGACCCAATGCTGGACTTGATGTTCGGAGTTGCTTCTCTTACCATCCTTATCTGATCTCGGCCGAGAAGAAACATGGGGGACGCATGAACCAGATAGAGAAGGACTTCTTTCAGTTACTCGATATGGGCATGGATGTACTCGCTTCAGTTCTGACCAAAATTTCAGCGGATGATCTGGAACTCAAACCCGCCGGAACCGAGCTGAGCATGGGCGAACTCTGCCGCCAGATGTGCGATACCGCCCACGCCTACACCGAATCGTTCCTAAGCAAGGACATGGATTTCGAACTCCGAGCACCGGAAAGAGACGGACCTTCAACCGGCGCCGAGTTCGCCACATATCTCCGCCAACTCGAAACGCGGATGAAGGAAGTGATTCGATCGTTTTCCGATGGCGACCTGGCAACAGTGAAGATCGATCGCGAAGAGAGGTGGATGGTTCCACCCGTGTTGCAGTTCCATATCTACCGAGAGGCCCTACTCATCTTCTTCGGGAAACTTGATGTCTACGTTCGGATGCTAAACGTTGAACGTCCTGTTCTCTGGGTTCGCTGGGTCGGTTAGACAGTCTCTAACAGACGCCCACCTGCGTGTGAAGGCACCGCCGGCGATCTCCCGAGTAGGATTGACTATTCTGCTCGGGAACGCCACTACACGGAAAACTATTCCGGTCCCCCAGAACGGAGCAAGCTGTGTCGGTCATCGTTTCCACAAAATCGGCATTTCGACCAGCCCCATTTGGCCGGCCTTGTTCGGTGCCTGCGATCGAGTTTGACAAGAAACAACCGGCCACGTCGGCTGCTACATTCGCTCGAAGAACGGAACGCGACACGGACCGAAGACCAACCCGTTTTGATGACAGATTCATTTCTTCGAACGATTGCTGTTTCTCGGTGGTGGTTTCAGACGAAACCATCTTTGAGGCGCGAAGCGCAGCATATCGTGTTCGCTTCACCCGACCGTTGTTTGTACTCGGTGCGTTCCTCGGAGTATGCGACGTTACCGATGGCGAACGCCCGGCATCTCGCAAGCTAAACGATCATGCTTCCAACGCGAGCATCGAGGCGCGCGATCAAATCCGCAAGCTGAGACGCTGAATCACTCAGCGCCGACATCGCACTGTTGATCTCCGTGGACCCAACGCCGATCTCATTGAGCGCCGCAGTGATTTCACCAGAAAGCCGACGGACGGAGGTCGTCTCCTCGGAGATCCGTTGTTGGGCGGCACTGATCTGCCCAGTTTGTTCCACCAGGGACGTTGCAGAGTCACGAATCTCGACCATCGCTTCGTTGATCTGCGCCCCGCCGGAACGCAACTCGCCCATTCCATCCGCGATCTCGCTCAGCGAGCGCTTCAGCGACTCAACGTGATGTGTAACGCCTTCGAATGTCGTGCTCGTCTTCTGTCCCGCCGACGCTACCTCCTCCATTTCGGATGTCACTTGGTTCAGAAGGCCCTCGATTCCGCGCGATTGCTGGCTGGTGGATTCCGCGAGCTTGCGAATTTCCCCGGCAACGACGCTGAACCCGCGCCCCGCGTCACCAGCATGCGCCGCCTCGATCGCCGCGTTCATCGCAAGGAGATTTGTCTGCGCCGAGATCGATGCGATCACATTTGTGATCTCCCGAACCGAGTCGATGCTTCCCGCAATCCTGTCGAGAATCGTCACCGTCGACTGCACCGCACTGGCTCCGTTTGCCACCGCCGTATCCAGTTCCGGAAGCGATTCGAGGCGACGGTTCGTCACGTCAGCAACGCTATTGATTGACGCAATCATCTCTACAACCGCAGCGGTCGACTGTTCGACAGAGGAAGCCTGGTTGGCCGCCTCGGCATTCAGCGTCTCGACCGCCTGAACGATCGTGTGCGCCGTTTCACTCGTCGAATCGGCGCTTGCGTCGAGTGTCCGTGATCTATTTACGATCTGTTGGATACTGGCGCCGATCTGTTCGATCGCCGTCGTCGATTCCTCGACTTGGGCTGCTGTGTGGTCCTTGACGGTGGACGTCTCCGTACACACATTGGCTACCTCTCTCACGATCGCGGCGATCTGATCAAGGAACGCATCGAAGTAGCGTGCGAGCGTTCCTATCTCGTCGGAGCGCTCAATTGATAGGCGCTGGGTGAGGTCCGCATCACCCGACGAGATCTCTGCCATGATAGCCGTTGTTCGGCGAAGGGGCATAAGCACCGCGCGTAGAATTACAAACGAAATCACGACAAGCGCGGCCACTACGATAACCGCCAGAGTGGCAAACGCGATCGTCATCTGGCGAGATTGGGTTTCGATTACACGAAACCGTTCTGATGCACCGTCGAGCGCAATCTCAGTCAAAGCGTCTATCGATCCGCGCATCGTGTCGAACGCCTCTGTGTAGGTATTCGACCGATACAGAGCGAGCGCGCGTGTGCGATCGTCGGCCCGGAGGAGCGCAATGGCACGGTCGGTCTCTTCGCTCCACACGGCATACGACGAACGAAAGGACTGCCCGTGCTCCTGCGTGGGATCGAGCCCGATGAACTCCACGAACTGCACGAAACGCTGCAGTACCTGATCCCGATTGTCCGTGACGTCGGCGAATGCGTCGGAGTCCGAGTCCGCAAGGGAGGCGAGCGTCAATAGGGCTATGCGCGATTGATACGCATCGCGGTCGGCCTCGATGAGTCGATTCATCGCCAGAAAGTCCTGGTCGTACATGTGGCGCGCATTCTCCTCAAGAACTGCGAGGCTTCTGAAGAGAATGAGCCCGCCGATAGCGGCAACAACCATGGACAGGACCGCGGCAGCGGTCACTCGAAACCGAATTGTCTTCATGCATTTCAATCTCGTTCATAAAATCGACGAATGCAATATTTTGAAATTTATGTATGCGGCACTGTTCCGAAAAAACTCAGTTTTTACCGCACGATACGTGTCAACGTGATTGCCCACTACCTTGGATGTGGACCCTCTGACAGGCGATCCTATCGCAAAATCGGCGCGACTCGGTACCAATACCGGTACGCCAAGTCGAATCCAAGGGACTCATACACACAAAGCGCGGCTTCGTTTCCTTCCACCACTTGAAGGTACGTCCAGTCCGCACCGAGCGCTTTTGATGCCTGCATCACGCCTTTTATCAGGCGAGTTCCGAATCCTTCGTTTCGTCGAGTTGGATTCGTGATAACGTCGAAAATGCCGAGGAAACGCCCTTCGACGACGCCAAGGGCCACTGCGACAACATCGTGGTTGTCTACGATACCTGCGAATATCCGACGTCCCGACATCCTCCCAACCAGTTCGTTGTGGGCGTTCTTTTTTGGCGCCGAAAGCGCCCCAAACCGCCCAAAAAGCTCGAACCATTGGGCCTTTCCCATCTGTTCGATTTGATAGTCCAACTCGTCGCTAAACTCACGTATCGGACACGTCAGCACGAGTGTGGGATCGACTATTGCGTAATCTCGCTGCGCCAACGAATCGTCAACCTCGTCGGGTTGAGTGAAATCTGGTAACCGAAACACAGGCGGCAAACCGTAGAGTCGGAAACGCCGTTCGCATTCTACGATCTGTCTGTTGATATCCGTCTGTGTACCGGCGGTGTAGGTAGCGGAGTTGGCGCGCTTCGAATAGCCGTCACCGATTCGGAGGATCCAACTACCTAGCCGTTCGGACGAGATAGCGGGCCACGATGTCAGTGAGGCGTTTTCGATGTCCAGGCGCATTCCATTAGTCAAGCGTTCTTCCGATTCGCTGTTGGTATTGTCCGAGTTCACGAGCGTCCGACTCGTATGAGGTGAATCGTGGCGTTCGGAAACGTAAGGATATCGACAACCGGGTCACGTGTGAATGGGCTATGCGAGTAAGATACCATGTTGCACTGAGTCCGACCGTTGCTTTGTACTCGGTGTGTTCCTGCCGATACGTTTCTGTCGGCGTGTTCCTCGCCGCTATGCGTCTGCGGTACACGCCTGATTCGCCTCTGGCTGCGATACGCACCTGCTTCACGCCGATCGCAAGAAGTCGAGATAGAACCGTTCGAAGCGTATAAATCCGTTTCCCGCGATCGCCGTGCCAATCCCTCGGCTTCGCTAATGCGGAGCGTTCCTTCCGGCACGTTTCTCGCCGTCTGTGTCGGCTGCGATACGCGCCTGTGTCACTTCGTTGCGGTACGCCCGCGAATCGGGCCGCAGCCTGCAGCTCATGCGTACGTTATGCCGCCTTCCGCATCGATAACTGGGACAATCACCCTGTCTCGTGAATATGGATCGCAGAGTAGAAACACGAAACAACGGTGCTCGCGAAAGGCGTCCCGCTGTGAAGCACGGAAGCGTCTTAGGCTTCGGTTAACACGAATGGCCAGACGAGTGTGCTGGTGTTCAACCGGAAACTGCGAATCGCCGATGCTTGAACACCCCGAAGTTCGAGGTTGCTGAGGCTTCCAGCTTGTAACCGGCGACAGTCATTTCCGCCTCAAGCCCTCCGCCAACAAGTTGATAGGCCGTTTCATGTTCGCGACTCCATTCTCCGAACATGCATTCAAAACACGCGGCCCCCCAACCGTTCTTCGGTAGGTCAGGTTCGGTGATGAAAACACGGCCGTGGGTGCGTAATACTCGCCGCGTTTCGCGATAGATCGCTGCCCGCCGGTGCGGTGCGATTTCGTGGAGCGCACCGGAGATGATGACTCCATCGAAAAACGATGTGGGGTAGCCGGTGCTCGAGGCATCTTGAACCGAGAAGTGCACGTTTCGGCGGAGGAACCGGGCTTTGAAACAGGCGACGCGAATCTGATCAACAGAGAGATCGCTCGCCCACACAGGTCCACCCGTTCGCTTGGCAAGAGCGAGAGCCACCGCTCCTGTACCGCAACAGAGTTCTAAAAACGTCTCGTTGCAGCTGGGATGAATGAACCGAATGAACGAATTTCGCCATTCTCTGGCACCGCCGATGAACAGTTGGAACCCGTGGACTATCGTGTCGTAGAAATACGCACCGATCCGATAGTGATCGGCAATCACGTTGTCGTGACGGGCCAATTCGGTCCGAAGGTTGGTAGTCGGATCCGGTTTCACACTTCGCTCCCCTGCTTGCATTATTGGTCGATTGAACTCCTTCTACAACACCTCCGCGCCGTCTCCCCTGTTCGCTTGTCACGCTGTTCTCGCTCTCGGTATCCACGTTCAGGCCGGAACCGGCGGGCGAGCTCAGCGTTATGCAACTTCCGAAACAAATCGCGGGACGTTGCCGATATCGTCCAATGGCAAACCCGACGTTATCGTGATCTATCGCCGGCGTGTCCGCCCATGGTTCTCAACGTATTCTTCCAACGCCTCAAGGGACGTCACCCAGTTCCGGCCAAACTTCACTGCTTCCAGTTTCCCCGTTCGTGCCAATAACGACAGGTACTCCTGTGAGTATGGACTCCGCTCGGCCGCTTCCGCTAACGTGATGTATCCGCCGTTTCCACCGAGATTCTCCGTGCTCGGTTTCATCGCATTCAAGTAGATGATCAATGATCGGTTCACCGATCGCCCAACAAAATCCACAAACGCGTTTGTGTTCCCCTGATCTGCTGCTTGAAGAACCCGATAGTACTTCTTCCGATCCACCGCCAAAATCACCGCCGGCGGATATCCGTGTTTCATCAATACAAAGTTCATGATCAACCGCGCCGTTCTGCCGTTCCCATCCATAAATGGATGAATATGAACCAGTCGATGATGAATCAGCGCCGCTACCTCCGGTGGCCATGTGGTCCTGTTGGTTTCGTGGTACCACGCAACCAACTCTTCCATCAGTCCTCGTACTTTCATCGCCGACGGCGGTATATGCACCGCGCCCATGATGCGAACATTGTGGCGGCGATACAGTCCTGCCTGGCTTTCGTCGATGTTTTTCAGAATGTCTCGGTGGATTTCGCGCACGAAGTCCCCAGACAGATCCGTCTTGTGATCGACGAACAACCGTAAACGTTCAATCGCCCCCATGTGGTTTATCACTTCGAAATGCTCTCGGAGCGATTTGCCCCCGATCGCCAGGCCACGATTCATCACAAGCTCGGTTTCTCGAAGCGACAACGTGTTTCCTTCAATCGCGTTTGAGTTGTAGGTCCATTCAAGCGCGAACTGTTCACTCAATCTTCGCACCACGGCGGGCGGGAACGGCCGATAACGATCGAATTCGCGCTTTTTCCCCTCAATGCTCCGCTTGAGTTTGCGGTCCATTATCATATCGGATTGAACTTCCATCAACCTATCCGATATTCAATATATTGCAGATGCCGCCACCAGTCAACAACGACTCAACCGTCCATATCTGATGGCGTTATGTGCCTTTGCCCGTTGACGAGATTCTAGTGGTCGGTTAGCAAGGTGTTAAATGGACAAGGTCTTTTGGCGGGATCCATATCGAACGAGTCTCAACACTGTTGTCAATACGGTAGATAGCGTTGATGTGACGTTGCGTGAGACGGTTTTCTTCGCCTTTTCGGGCGGCCAGGAAAGCGATACCGGGACAATCGGAGGCATCGAGGTTGTTGATGCGCGGGTCTCAAGCAATAGTATAACCTACACACTCAAAACGGTTCCTCCTTTTACGCCGGGTGATGTGGTTGAAGTCAAGATAGACTGGGAGCGGCGTTATCGTTTGATGCGGTTGCATTTCGCTGCAGAGATTGTCCTGGTCCTTGTTTCGAGGGCCGTACCCGTAATTGAGCGAATCGGTGCCCATATTTCCGAAACGAAATCACGGATCGACTTCCTATTGGATCAACCAATTACACGGTGGCTGCCTGAGATCGAGTTAGAAGCGAACGCTATCATCGAATCCGACCGAGAAATCAATAGTGCATTTTCAGACGAGGTAGCGGAACGTCGGTATTGGGAGATTGTCGGCTTTGGTCGTGCTCCATGCAGCGGTACTCATATTCGAACGACCGGCGAAATCGGTCCGGTGTGTCTTTCCCGCAAGAACATTGGCAAAGGGAAGGAACGGATTGAGATTGTCTTAGCTCCCGACGATCGCCTGCGAACGTGAAATCGTGTGTATGATGTCGGACCAGACATGCGCGTTCAGAAAGGTACTTCAATCAGCGTTACGCCGCCCAACGATGTCTTAGGTAGTACGGTTTGTTTTTGGCATACATTTTTGCTGAGGGATCTGTAGTGGCAATTGGACGAAAGACTGAAGTGCTGCGATAATTCCGGATATGAACACCTATGCGGTGGTTGAAAAGATTCTTGAGCGGGCTGTACCTGAACTCTCCCGATCATGCGGTAGTGCTCTCAGGAGGTGATAAGAGCCAATGCCAAGCGTTGGAGCGCTCACAGCCGATGGGGCTTGGCTATGTCGAAGGGTTACCCACGATTGTGTATGGTACGGAACCACGACGCTCTTTGGCACGTGGATATCGCCAACGGTACGGTGCGTGCTGCCTGTAAGGACCGTCACCGCCATCAGGAGGTTCTCTCGTTCCCGCGAACGATCGATGAGAGTGTACCGAAGGAACTCGATGTGCACCTCATTCTGGACAACTATGCGACGCACCAGTACGAGAAGATAAAATGATGGCTCGCCCGACATCTACGGTTTCACATGCACTTCACCCCGACGTATTCGTCGTAGCTGAACCAAGTCGAACGGTGGTTTGGGATCGTTACCGATCGAGCGATCCGCCGTGGATCGTTCGCAAGCGTCGCGCAACTGAAGCGCAAGATCATGAGGTTCGTGGACGCTTACAACGAGACGGCCGTGCCATTTCGCTGGACGGCGACCGCTGATTCGATCTCGAGCAACTCCAACGACTATGCTGTCGAACTACTGGGACAGTTCGTTACCGGTAGCGAACGGCGGTTCCGTAGACGAGCACTTCCGCGGCACCTTGCATCACCGCGCTCGTCGCGTACCGGACGTTGATAATCGCGTCGGCTCCGAGTGCCTCCGCCTCTTCCACCATACGCTTTGTGGCAATCGCCCGCGCTTCGTTGAGCATCTCGGTATACGCGCCGAGTTCGCCGCCTACGATCGCCTTGAGACCGCTCATGATGTCCCGACCGATATGCTTGGACTGGATCATAGAGCCTTTGACAACCTCGATCGTCTCGACCTCGCGGTCGGTGACGTAGTCAGTAGTTACGATAGTCATCCGGATCCTCCTTGCGAATCTCACGTATCCGTCGCAGAACCGTGACAGATAGGGCCGCGACGAACAGAGCGACGCCAACGGCGATGATTGACCGGGCGATTGCGCCGCCCGGCACGTAGGCGAAGACCGTGGCGTAGAACACTCCCGTGGCAACGCCAAAGACTCCCACGACGATTCCGATAATGAAAGGTGTTACCGGCCTGTCCGGCATGTTGTGCCCCCCTCGTACGGTATCACACAGGCGGCGCTCCTGTCCGCGCCCGCACGATATGCGAGAATCGTGTAGAACGGTGGGTCAAAAAGCGATAGACTGTACCCGATGCGACGACTCATCCCGACCGCGACGGTTCTGCTGCTTGTCGGAACGGGCGTCCCCAATGCAGGTGCCTTTGACCTTTCGGCGGAGATACTGCAACCGGCGCGGGCCCTCCTCGGGAGCGGTTATTGTCGAGGAAGTGCGGCACCGCCCTGTTTCGATTGCAGCGGATTTGTGACCTACCTCTATCGCGACCACGTTCCGCGACTACCGCGCATCTCGCGCGACATGGCGCGTACGGGCACCCCGGTGAATCGAGATTCGCTACAACCGGGGGACTTGGTCTTCTTCGCCACCGGCGCGGACCGCACAACGATCAGCCACGTTGCGGTGTATGTCGGACAGAATTCCATTATCCACGCGATTTCCGACGGTCCGAACCGGGGCGTCGCCATGACCGAACTCTCGTCGCGATACTGGCGCACTCGCTACGCCGCGGCGCGGCGGGTACTGGCCGCTTCAAGAGCCCCCGATCGGGACGAAACGGATGCGCCGATGGAGTTTGCCCGAGGAACGTACCGGGGGGACCTAAAAAACGGCGAACCCCACGGCCGCGGGACGCTTGAGTTGACGAACGGCGACCGATACCAGGGGGATTTTCTAAACGGTCAGTTCCACGGCCGGGGCACGTATCTCTGGACATCGGGCGCAACGTACGAAGGTTCTTTTGCGAACGGAGCATTCCACGGCTCCGGCACGTACACCGCGACAAGCGGATCAACCACGCGGGGAACGTGGTCCAACGGTGAATTGACCGGCACCGCGGCAACCGAGGCGGACCACGATGCGGTAAGGGCGGAGACGTACTTCGATGTAGCGGACTCACCGTGGGAAACGTTCGATGGTATCGTAACGGGTGATTTTGAGGCGTGGTTCGAGGCGGAGCAGGACGCGTTCGAGGTGTGGAAAGAGAATAACTGATGCAGCGTGACGTTATGTTCCCGGCGCATCCGCCAGCAGCCTGGTCAGCGCCGTGTTCACAAAAATGTTCTCCCTTCCAATCTTGCGTCCCTGCAACAACCCGATGTCTTCAAGTTGATGAAGATACCGAGACGCTGCCTTGCGCTCTACTCCAGTCGCTCGCTCGATGAATGCGGTTTTGCAATATGGCTGTTCGAATAGAGTCTCCACGAGCTCTTTCGAGTAGATCCGGGGAGCGCGGCTTCGGACGTTTTCGATTGTCTCGTCGAGTAGTCCTTTGATCCTCTGGATGGTCCGAATCGTCTGGCGCGCCGTCGTTTCCACGGCACTCAGATAGAACTCGATCCACTCTTCCCACGCTTCGTTTGATGTGACTCCCCGCAGCAATCGATAGTAGTCAGATCTTTTTGCGATGATCTGCGAGCTGAGATAGAGGATCGGGATTTCGAGGTGCTGTTTCAGAACGAGGTAGAGGACGTTGATGATTCGTCCGGTCCGCCCGTTACCATCGTGGAACGGATGTATCGCCTCAAACTGATAGTGAATAACCGCCGACTTCGCGATGCTGTCGTCGTCATCGTTCAAGTAGGTCGCGAGATTGCTCAGTAGTGTGTTGATGCGTGACTCATCCTGCGGCGGCGTGTAGACGGTCTCCCCGGTTCGATCATTCACCAAGGCTGTTCCAGGAGTCTTCCGCACGCCGGTGTCGTTCTCCACAATGATGCGCTGGATTTCCATGATATTAGGAATGGTTAGAATCCCTCGGCTCTTGACCTTGTGGAACCCGTCCCACAACGCTTCTCTGTATCGAAGAACCTCCTTCGCGGCGGGGTCGATCGATTTGGCACTCCCTACTGCTGAAGCACGATAGAGTTGATCCTGAGTCGTAACGATGTTCTCGATTTCGGAACTGTCTTTCGCTTCACGAAGAACGATTGCATTGATCAGAATTTCTTGGTTCGGGATCACATGAGCATACCCTTTTAGTTCTGACACAGCGCCCCTGGCTCTCGCTTCAAGCTTCAGCAGTTTGGATGTTTCGTACAGGCCCGGATCGGGAGGTATCGATGGGATGTCGTTGAACGGCTTGATCGGGTCGAACTGGACTCGCGGTTTCATACGTACCATTGTGGCACATTTCAGTACATATTACAACAAATTGTACCAAAATCGTCTCTAATGGTACCTATTCTTTAAACGTGTCCCATACGAGGCATTTCGGGAACATAACGTACGCATGAGCCGCCAGCCGCGGCCCGATTCGCGGGCGTACCGCAACGAAGTGACACAGGCGCGTATCGCAGTCGGAGGCGAATCAGGCGTGTACCGCAGACGCATAGCGGCGAGGAACACGCCGACAGAAACGTGCCGGAAGGCACGCACCGATCACAAAGCAACAGTCAAGTGAATTGAACATGTTAAGCAGCTAAGAGACCAATTGATTTGCCCTGGATGGATTTGAGAGTATCTGGGATACTGGCTTCGAGGTCATTAACCGTGATCGACGAAACGATTCGTTCGGCGGCATTCCTATACCTCAAAAATCTTTGTGACACCTATGCGTACGTCGTTCCATACGAAGAACTCAAACGTGGGATTGAAGTCAATGGATCGACCATTCACCTCGTTGGACCATCCGGCATCTGGAAACCAAAAGCATGCGAGTTGCCGCTTTCAATCACCTCTACCTTCAATGGGCCGTATCCTGACGCAATAACCGACGACCTATTGGTTTATCGATATCGTGTCGGAGGTGCTGCTCATCGCGACAATGTCGGGCTTCGGGAGGCGTTCCGAACGCGAACGCCATTGATCTACTTCCACGGCGTTGCCGTGGGTAAATACGTACCTGTGTGGCCCATTTTTATCGTGGAGAACCGTCCGCAAGAATCATCGGTGCTCGCCGCGATCGACCCTGCCTACATCTCAGGCGGTGACATCAGCATTCCTGGCCTACTAGATCACCCGTCGGAGACCGGACCTGAAACTAACATCAGACGTTATGTGGCAACTTTGACGCGCCAGCGACTGCATCAAACACAGTTCCGGGAGATGGTGATATCTGCGTATTCGCACACTTGTGTGTTTTGTAGGCTTCGGCACGCTGAACTTCTGGACGCGGCTCACATTATTCCCGATTCCCAACCTGGCGGGGAGCCGATAGTCCCGAATGGGTTGTGTCTGTGCAAGATTCACCACGCAGCGTATGACCAGAACCTGATCGGGATATCGCCGGACTACGTTGCTCATGTACAGCCGCGTATTCTCGAAGAATCGGACGGGCCGATGTTACGCCACGGGATTCAGGGTATGGACGGAGCAACGATCGTACTACCACGGAGCAGGGCGCACCGTCCCGATCCGGAAAGACTTGATCGTCGTTACCAGCAATTCCTTGATGTTGGATGACGTCGTCGTGTCTCGCTAAGCCGTTCATGTCCGCGCTGCTTAACATGTTCAATTCACTTGACTGTTGCTTTGTCACGGCGATTGCAGGGAGGGGGAGAAACCATATCGAAACGGGTCGGTCGGTTTCCTACAATCGCCGCGCCAATCCCTCCGCCGCGAGGACGCGGCTCCGGGCCGCAGCCAGCAAGTGATCTCAACGTTGTACGGCGTGAAACCTGCGCGAACTGCGACCTATCTCCTCAGTCCTTACGAAACTGCTTGATCCGCAGTCGGTTCCCTGAGTCGTCGATCAGAGTCGAGAGTCGACGTTGTCGTGTCTCTTCGCGCTTCGCTCCCATAACCCATCTAGCTGTTTGACGCCGATACCCGGGTGGCTGCTCTTGGTAGAACTCCCAGGCACCGGAGGTAGCCTTGAAGCACTCGATCATCTCGGCTGTGAGATCTGCGGCAAGGTCGGCGACTCGATATCCGCTGTCCGGGTGGACGTCTTTGTGGGCGAAGGCTGCCAATCCCTCTGGCTTCATCCGACCTTCTGCCGTCAGCCGCTTTACGAGATCGATGTTCCGCTGACTCCACACGCTCTTCGGTTTCCGGGGTGTGAAGCGGATCACATAACTCTCGTCTTCACGCGATTTTCGAATCCCGTCGATCCAGCCGTAGCAGAGCGCTTCATCGACGGTGTCTTCCCAGGTGACCGAGGGCTTGCCGGTGCCCTTTTTGTAGTACCCCACCCAGAGATGGTCCACCGAGGTGTGGTGCTTTTCGAGCCAGGCCCGAAAGTCGGCCGCCTCGGGGAAAAACGTCGGGTCTTCTTCTGACATATTCGTGCCCTCGATCTCCGGTCCAGTGCGTAGTGGACATTTGAAGTTAGCCCAGTGCCGCCGCATTAGCAACGGCGGTTTGCTGCTCCGATCCCGTCGCCCGCGGTCGCTACGCAATAGTGGAGATAAGCATACCCCGACGTCGCATCAGTCCGCACAACGTTGAGATCACTTGCTGGCTCCGGCCTGAGCGCGGACACCGAGAGAGGGAACAGCGTGACAAACGAACACGGGAGACAGCGCGAAGGATTGGCGCGCTTGCTGCCGACGCAGCCGTGCCGCAAGTGTGCCAAAGGAACGGTCGGGTGGAGTGAAAATGTTATGTTCCGGTGTCAATGGCCCGCCGTCGTTGTTTTTGAAATTCGCCGTACGGAAACGTTCCGAAGAACTACGCGTCGGAGGACAAGTCTCGAAACAGTGCATCGAGTTCGGTTTTGCCCGCGTTCGATTGAGCAACTCACATCATCAAATCGTTCATTCGTTCGTCACGGTCGTTGATCACGATTCCGTGCAGATCGAGAAACACTCGGACTGAATCCTACTATCTTGTTCTCGTCGAGAAACGCGTGGTTCCGGCAGATGTGGAACGCGTAGGCCGCCGCCATCTCGAACAAGTCGTGGAACAGGTACTGCCCTTCGAATGACGATCGCGGAACAAAGCTAGCGGAACTCAGGAGGCCGAGATCCCGTATCAACCACCGTAACGTGTGATCTGATCCCGGCGGGTCGAGAGCAATTCCGTCAACGCAACGAATCGAACAGATCCCATCTATTCGGCTAGGCGTGTTGTCGTCGGAGCAAATCTTGCGTTGATACGTTCGAGAGAAGCGACGGATTCACCCTCGGTGTGCGTGGTTGCCGACGAGACAAGCGGTGCGCCCCATCTTCCGGCATAATCGGCGCCTGTTCGCCGACGCGTCTCGTTTGATCTACGACATCTCGCTGGGTTTTTACTGCGAGACAGCCGGCAAGCCGCTTCTTAGCTGTATGGTCATCGCCCACCACACCTTCGGGATCTGCTCCGCTGGAATCCACACTTTCACGTCATCCTTTCAAAGGGTGGCGTCGATGAGGAGGGTACATGATTCTACACCCCCTTCTCCGGCCGCCAGTCGATGGTGGAAGTCTTCCGGCGTCGCGTGATCAAGCTATTGGTTGGGCGCGAACTCCTCAATGAGGAGTTCGCCCGAAACCGCCTGTCCTGGACACACTCAGGTTTCACCGTTGACACCAGCGTGTGTATTTTCGACGAATCCTCCCAGGAGCGCCCGGCAGAGTTCATCGCGTGCCCACCGATCTGGTTGAGGAATACTCGTTGAGAACCGTTCAAGGGGCTGGATCTCTTTCACACCACGCCGGTTGCATGCGCGCAGGAAACCGAAGGTTTCCGACCAGCCTACTCGGTGTACTCCAAGCGGAAAGTCCACGCGTTTGCCGCCCCCAGCTTCCTGGCTGAGCTTACCCGGATGTATGACGGAGCAGTTCGCGAAGCATTGCGACCAGGCCGGCGCATACCCCGAAGCGACTGCAGCTCGTCAGGCGCCACGGTCTCCATGCATCGCGCAAAAGGGGCGGTGGCAACAAACGCCGTCAGTGGTCGAGCAGGCGCCCGAGGGCTGGAAGGCCGCTCATCACTACGTCGCGGCCGCGGAAATCCTTGGCTGCGGGGCCGTTGCGGAGCTTTCACGAAATCTCGTCACAGACCGGCAGCTTGACGCTTGCGCCCCGCGATTGATTTTCCAATCGTTCGATCGCGCTCGGCGATCGGTTTTCCTACCATTCGTTTGCGCTGGGTGCGGACGCGAAGGTGCTTTCCAATGACCCCGTACTCGGGTGCGAAGAGGAACGCCGCCACGAAGACGAGTCCGTAGAAGACCGCCATAGCTCCTGAGGTCGCCGCGTCCAGAGCGTACGCAGTATAGAAACCACCGACGGCGCTGACCATGGCGATTCCGAGAGCGACCGCTATCATCGAACCAAGCCGCTTCGTGAAAAGGTGGGCCGCAGCAGCGGGAGCGATCATCAAAGCAATGGTGAGGATTGATCCGGCCACGTAGAACGAAGCGGTAATCGTTATCGAGACGACCATCATGAATAGGTAGTTCAGCAGTCGCGGGCGGAATCCCAAGCTGTGCGCCAGGCCACGATCAAACGTGGTGATCTTGAGCTCTTTGTAGAAGAGCGCTATGAAGCCCACGTTCAATGCCAGCACCCCAAGCAGGACATACAGGTACCGTGGGCCGAGAGAGCGGCCACCGACTTCCAGCTGCCGAAACGCGGCCATGTTGAGGTCACCGACAAGGATTACGTGCTCATCCAGATGGACGTTGTTAAACTCCAACGCCACCATAATCACACCTGCACCGAACATTGCCGGGAAAAGCAAACCGAGTGGGGCGTCGCCTTTTAGAAGCCCGGTGTTCTCCAAGAATTCCGTCGAGAACACGACCACGAGTCCCGTTAGGGCCGCACCAACGATCAGGAGAGGCGAATCCAGCGAGCCCGTAATAAACAACGCGATAACAATTCCCGGGAGGACGGCGTGACTTACCGCCTCGCTCATCATGGAGGTTTTGCGCAACACGAGAAAAACGCCGGGAAGTGTGCAGCATGCGGCAGTTGTAATTGCCAGAAGAATGATGCCGAGTTGAAAGCTCATACCGAGTCCTCTGATATATGCTGTTGGGCGACAAGGGCTCGCCGGTTACGTTTGACGCGAATCGACCGGAAGACGATACCACGCTTGGGTGCGAAGAACAGTGAGAACACGGCAAACAATGTGAGAAAAATGACTATGACCGGGCCGGTCGGAACGTCGCCCATAAGTCCGCTCACGAGGGTCCCAAGCAGTCCGGCGGCCGCGCCGAATCCGCCGGACAGGAGGACCATACCCTCGAGACGGTGGGTCCACTGCCGCGCGGCCGATGGCGGCGCAATCACGAAGGCAATCATGAGTATGATCCCGACCGCCTTGAGGCCAATTACCACCGCGATCACAATCGTGGAAAGCAAAAGCGGCTCGAGAATCTTGCCGCTGAATCCCATGCTCTTGGAAAACGACTCGTCGAACGTATAGAGCTTGAACTCCTTCCAGAAGACCCGCAGGAGCACCAACGCGATAGCGCCGAGTAACACGATCGCCTGTATATCGGCAATCGTCATCGCGGCCGCCTGCCCGAAGATGTAACTGTCCAGACCCTGGCGCTCCGTAAATGGCCCGGTTTGGATAACGCGCATCAGGGTAATCCCACCCCCGAAAAAGAGCGCGAGGGTTACCGCGAGCGCGGTGTCCATCTTGATCTTCGTCCGCCGGACGACCGCGCCGGCAAAGAGCATGGCGATACTACCGGCGACGATAGCGCCGGGCACCAGCACGATCATCGACTTCGCGACGGTATTGGCCAGCAGACTCGAAAGAATAAACGCGAGCGTGATGCCCGATAGTGAGGAGTGCGCCACCACGTCACCAAGAAGACTCTGACGCCTCAAGTACGCGAAACAGCCAAGAGCCCCCGCCACGAAACCTATGATCGTCGCCCCTGCGGCTACCACGCGAACGGTATGGTCTCCGAAAAGGGAGAGAAACTCTGCGAACATCACTCTACAAATCCGGCACCGACGAACGTGTTCGACCGTCCGTAGGCCGCATGCAGGTTCTCTTCGGTGAATGCTTCATCAACGGGGCCGGCGGCGACGATTCCGACGCGCAACAGGGTGACCCAGTCGCAGTAGGCGCGCACAGTGGTGAGATCGTGATGAACGATGATGATCGTCTTTCCACGTTCCCGAAGGGCATGCATTACTGTGACGATGGCCTTTTCGCTGGCCGCGTCAACGCCCTGAAACGGTTCGTCCATCAAGTACACGTCCGGCTCTTCGACAAGCGCTCGCGCCAGGAAGGTGCGCTGCCTCTGACCACCGGAGAGCTCACCGATCTGACGGTCTGCAAGATCTGTCATCTCGACTTCGGCCAACGCTCGCCAGGTTCGATCACGTTCCAACGAACTCGGCCGTTTGAACCACCCAAGGGAACCGTAGGTTCCCATCATCACGGCGTCAAAAACGGTCGTCGGGAAATCCCAGTCCACGCTGCGTTGCTGCGGCATGTAGCCGACGCGGCGCCGCGCCTGCTGGTGTGTTTGTCCGAAAAAGCTGACCGATCCCGAGAGTAAAGGCATAAGGCCTATAAGTGCCATCAGCAGGGTCGTTTTGCCAGCGCCGTTGGGGCCTACAATCCCCATGACCACGCCCGGCGGCACTCTGAAGTTCACATCGCGCAAAACCGGCTCATCGCCGTAAGCGGCGGTGAGCCCGGTTGTTTCGCACGCAAGCAGCGTGCTAGTGCTATTCACAAGTGACAGCCTTTTTATCAGTCGCCGCCCAGCGTATTCGCGATCGCGTCTACGTTGTGCCGGAACGTACCAAGGTAGGTATCGAGCGGTGGCTCGTCCCCGAGTGCATCGGAATAGAGCTCTTCTTCGGAGATTCCCACCTCAGAACCGCGGGCCTGAACCGCTTCCTGGAGGGCGATTGTAGCTTGCGGGTTGGTGATGTTCTCGTAAAAGATCGTGGTCACGTTGTTGTCCGCGATGAAGTCTGCGAGATCTCGCAGGTCGTTGAGACTCGCCTCGTCCTCAGTGCTGATACCTTCGATCGCAAGTGCTTCGAAGCCATAGGCCTCGGCGAAGTAGTTGAAGGCGTCGTGGCCGGACACGAGAACGCGATTCTCAGCCGGAACGGAAGCTAGTCGTTCAACCGCGTACTCGTGGGCGACTTCGATCTCGGCGACGTAGGCTGCAGCGTTCTGCTGGTACTCGTTCGCATTGGCGGGATCCATTTCAGAGAGCTTTCCGGCTATCGAACGCACGACCAGACTCCAGATCTCTGTGCTGTTCCAAATGTGCGGATCGAAGAGGTCATCTTCCCACGGGAGCAGCAACGATTCGGGAATCTCCTCGCCGAGTTCGAGTTGAGCATCGCCAAGGCTGCGAATCGCATCCTGCATCTGCGCCTCAAGGTGGAGGCCGTTCCAGAGAACGATGTCGGCTGCGCGCATCTCTTCGATATCGCGGGTACTCGCCTCGTAGGTGTGGGGATCGAGACCAGGTCCGACAAGTACGAAGGTATCGGCGTTCGGCGCAACGCGCGAAACAGCGTCTCCGACATGGCCCGTCGTTGCCAAAATGCGTAACGGAACGTCTGCCGCCTCCGTCGCCGAACCCTCTTCCTGGCCCCCGCCCGCGAACAACGGCATGGAGACGACCAGAAGAATTGCCGCCGAGGCAACCCACATTATCTGACTAAAACGTTTAGACCCCATAAAAACTGTGCTCCTTCTGTGATGTGATCGTGGCCCCAAAAGTTAGGTACCATTAACTTTTGTGTCCGGAAGTTGTATAGTTGAAGCTATGTGTTTTGGTCAAGTACTGAGAGAACGTTTTTGATGAATAAATCGACGACGATTTGGGCTTTTGGTTTGCTCCCAGACTCCTGCCATTCAAACGCTCGAGATGAAAGCCTTTCAAGCATTCTCACTTCCGGTCAACTGTCTGTTCGAGTGTCCAAGCATGTTCAATTCGGGCTCGCGAAAGCGCGGCATTCATTTCGTCGACCGACAGTGCGTTCATCCGGTAACTACTGGGAAACAAAACCGATGTCGAAGCGGAATCCGGGAGATCGCATCCTAAAATGACTGATTGCAGAGACAGATCGGCTGAAAGGTAGTCTGGCGTGTTCTTGTGGAACACCACCCGCGCCGATTGACCGTTGTCGATGATAGAGTCGTTGTAGCTCCATGACGAACCGTCGAGTTCATGGAGGCTTCCGTATGCCCAGTATCCCAGCCGGCCCGTAGAGTCATTGAACCACCCTATGCCCGAAGAGACGTACACCGGACTGCCGTAGGTGTTCGTGACTGGAAGGTACCACTCGGATCCGCTCACTTCCACGACGCTGTCTTTTATCAACGGCGCGTCGACTATCGAGTCGACACCCGAATCCGAGTGGGTGAACTTGACATCGATCATCGATATGTTGGTCAGGTCGATCGAGTAGTCCGACAAGTCATCGATGAGGTTGATAACGGCCGTGTTGTGTGCGGGAGACACATACGTATCCGTGGCTACGGAGTTCAGCAATGCGAATCCGTCATTGGTTACGTATGTCGAATCGGTGTAAAGGACATCCCCGTTTGAGTCCATGTACTTCAGCGTTGCTCTCACGAAGCATACGCTTTCGGATCCAGAGTACTCGACAAAGAGTACCCCGTACATGTAGGTACTCGTCGATGAAGACCGGACCAGACCGCCGTCAGTAACGGTAAACTCAGTCGAATCGGTCACAGTCACAACTGGATTGATGTAGTTGTGGGTACTGGGATATTGCCCTACCTGACCCTGGTCCACTGAGCCGGATTTATTGTCTGAGTCCTCGTCGGTGATCATCAAATCACACGATACAATCATAATTCCAACAACCAAGATTGCCACCGCAGGGTTCCACCAAGTGCCCATTGTTTCTCCTTCAGAATACAAATAGATTTCGGGCGGATGATGGTAGAACCACCCGAGTTAGACGAAACAAACTTTTTGACTTCGATCTTAGCTTAGCACACAATTATTCAACATCAATGCCCGGTCTCGATTTTGGATTTCTGACCCGTTTTCAAGTCTGTCTACCGTCAAGTACGCCTAACGCAGAGCTGAGTCGCTGGCTGCGGCCCGGAGGCGCGTCTTCGCGGCAGAGCGATTGGTGCGCCGATTGCGGGAATAGGTTTTCCCCCTTTCGACCTGACCTACCCCGCCTTCTTGCAATCGGCGTGCCAAAGGAACAGACGGGTGGAGTGAAAATGTTAAGCTGCGTTGCGGAATTGTAGAACGCTGCCCGCTTCGATGCTCCTTGAGGTCCCAGTAGACAGCCGGGCTGTTGTTTTGCTGATAGAGTTGGCAAATCGTTGAAACGAATCCGACGTCCGAAAGTGAACCGGGTGCGCGTTTGGAAATCGAAGAGAAAGGCGGGGTGATGGGAGACGCGTGGCTTTTGCATTGGGAAAACCGTTACAAGGATGATGAATACGCATTTGGAGAAGACTCGAACGAGTTTTTTCGAGAGCAGATCACCAAACTCCCTGCGGGGAAGATACTTCTTGGGGCCGAAGGTGAAGGACGGAACGCGGTATTCGCAGCCAAGCAAGGCTGGCGAGTGTCAGCGTTTGACATAAGCGCCCAAGGAAAAAGAAAGGCGTTGCAGCTTGCACAGAAAAACGGCGTAGCAATCGACTATAAGCTCGGTGAGCTACCAAACCTCGCCTATGAACGCGGCATGTTTGATGCGGTTGGGCTTGTGTACGCTCACTTCCCGGCGGAAGTCAGATCAGAATATCACCGTTTACTGGATAGCTACCTACGTGTGGGTGGCACCGTCATCCTCGAAGCGTTCGGCAAGAATCATAGGGAGTACAGACTCGCCAACCCGAAAGTTGGAGGCCCTGCAGACTTGGCGACATTGTTCTCAACAGAAGAGGTGCGCGCAGTCTTCCCCGGCTACAAGATCGTAGTACTCGAGGAGCGGGTCATTACTCTGAGAGAAGGGAAGTTCCATGATGGCGAAGGTTCGGTGATTCGGTTCGTAGGACGAAAGGTTCATTCTGGATATCCAACGGCTCGGTAGTGAATCACCGACCCCGGAGTTTTGACAATGCGCGTAGAACGGGGAGGAGCAGCGGCCAAACGCCGGCAGCAGCCTATGTCTAATCCTGAAGGACAAGCGCCGAACACGTGCATTGATATGTTATGCAGCGCGGATTCAACTTAATAATGCACTAATGTTGGCACAACCGAGGAGAACCGGGGCATTGATAGGCAACCGGCTTTTTGTACGGTTGTGTCAGTGAACTGTACCGCTAAGCAACTACGCACGTTGTCACGTTACAACCAATAACCGGGTTTGCACAGACGGCGCTTATCTGCTCGGCCAACTGAAGTCCGCCTAGTCGGTCGAGTGGCCCGGATCAACGGGGCACACCTTCGATGGCGGTTGCGAGTCCGCTGGTGCCTATTGGCACGCCGTCGATCGTCGATGAAGATCGGTTCGGGCGATAGAACGGCCACCTGTTCAGATCTATCGGACTGCCTCAGTACCCAACGCCGAAAGAAGTCAACGGGCTCGCATGCGTGACGTGCGCTCCCAGGTCGTCCCATGCCCAGATCGCCCAATAGTACGTACGCCCTCGTTCTAACGGTTCGGTCGGCTGCCCGGATTGAATGCCGTCCACACCCCTTTTGAACGAAACGTTCCCTTCGTCATCCAAGCCAAGGCCTGAATGCCAAATCCAGACTATGTCGTCCGTATTGTCGATGTTTCCGTCGGCAACAACAGCTGGGGAATCGAACACGGCCGCAACAACGTGTCGATTGTTCGTAGGTTGCCACCTGAACGTCGGCGTTTGACTAGTGATCTGCGCCCAAGGATACGGCGCTACAATCTCGATCGGTTCGGTGTTGGGAAAGAGATTCGTATCGGAGTCGATCGAATACTCCAACACGACCAGCGCGTTTGGGCTAACCACATCATTGCCGTTTTCGCAGGTCGACGAAATCAAAATGCTTCCAGGCAACTCATCCCAGAGATTCCCAATTGCGTCCAAGGTAGTGTTTGTCAAGTTCAACATGTCGCAGCGAGAGTTCTGTCGGAAAACGTTCTCGCCTGGCTCAGCTTCCGTACCCACGCTTGCGCGAGTCGACTCTCCCAAAAAAACTCCGATTTCGTTGTGAGTGACATTGTTCCCGTACAAGCTAACCGTCGATTGTCCGAATGCTTGGAGTCCATTCAGCGTGCATCCGGAGATCGTATTGCCGCTAACGATCGCTGTACCGCCGTCCGAAACGACGATGCCGTATTCACAGTCACGGATCTGGTTGTCGGACACGATAGCGACGCTGTTGCTATCGACGAACACGCCAAAACCGCTGTCATTTTGAACTGTCAAGTGGCTCAGCTCGTTGTAGCCGGAAAAAACAATTGCGGTGTTTGAGAAGGTTCCAAGGGCCTCTACGAAGTAATCGCCGCCCCCACTGACGACAACATCGCTGCCAACCGCAATGAGACGAACGTGCTGCGTCAGGACCAAAGGGAAGTTTTCTCCACTATTCTGATCATAAACTCCGTCGTTCACGTAAACGGTTGAGTAACGGCCTGCGATCTCGAGCGCACGGGTGATGGTTTTAAGGGGTGTGTTTGGGTGACCCGTCAGTGTATCACTCCCACGCACCGTGTCCACATGGACTCCGGTAATGTCAGCGTCCCCGGCGCCGGCGCCGCCGGATGCTGGTGGTGCGCAGTTTGTTGAAAGCGCGAGTACTCCCAGAATCAGAATGGACAATGCGGCTACTGATCGATGATGGCCAACTCCGTCAGAGTTCATAACGAAACCCAGCCAAAGCGTAGTAAGAACTCTCGTTACGATCTGTCGTTTCGTTTTCTCCGTACGGAGAGAAGTCGACGGAACCCACGCTTACCGTTTGAACTCCGATTGAAATCTCTGCAAAGGTTTGTGGCCACAATCGGGCCCCCAGAACTACGTGGCCACGCGCGCCTCGGTCGTCCTGAAACGCATCGAACGTTGGTCCAGCAAACACACCGGCATAGGGGCGCAATCTCATGCCGAGCAAATGGTAGGTGAACCGGATCCCGACATTGAAGAGCAGGAACTCATCCGCTCGGCGCACTGGCTTGAGCCCTGGGAGCGTCGCATACTCGTGGGAGTGTTCGAATCCGCTGATCGAGACACCGATCCCGTACGAAACACTCTCCGACGGATGATCACGAACCAAGTGAACGCCCCCAGAGAACATCAGCGTCGGGCCACGAGCGAGGCCGCCGGAGAGCATGACGTTAAGTTTGATCTTCGGACTCGGCTCGACCCACGCCGCGGTCGAAACGCTTCGATAGTATTCGGAGTTCATCAATGAGAACTCGGGCCACGTGAGAAACCGACTCGGCCAAACCTCTCGCAAGACGGGAGAGCCGTGTGACTCCACGATTGAGATTGGGATCACCCACGAGACGTCGCGCCCTTCTTGGTCAACTGTTCGCGCTACACTGCCGGAAAGCACGCCAATAAGCCTGTCTTGGTAGAACACCGGCGCGCCGCTCATGCCGCTGTACACTGTCAGGTCGACAAGGGCTACAGCAATATCGTGATTGAAGATGTTGTGGTTGTTGCTGTCCTTGATCACCATGGAACTCACGATCGCGTCTCGCGTCAAATCACCTTTAAAACGGTCAACGCCTTCGAACTTCCAAACGAAACCGGCGGTTGAGACCTTTGAGGTCCTGTCCCAATCGAATGTAGTTTCCTGGTGAATTGGAGTCGGCAGCGGAACGCCACTTTTGCGTTCGTCGACAATTCTGAGAATGACCGTGTCGTATCCCGGATATGCGTTTTCGACTCGGATTTGTGTGTAGTGTTCATCGCCGTGCCAGATTTCGATCTGTTGTGCACGTCGAACAACATGGTACGCCGTCAGAACTTGATCGTCATAACGAAAAAGATAGCCTGTTCCGCGTGAAGTTCGGTTCCCTAAATCGGCACGAACCTCGACGACGCGATCCAGTTCCTGGGAGGAACCGGGAATCGTGATTGCCAAAAAGACGGCTATTCCGACGAGAACGATTCTGATCACTGGGTTTCCAATATTCTGACGATCTCTCCGAGCGCATCTAGTGCCGCTTCGGGATTGTCGTTGAAGTGACCGTTCCGGTAATCGTTGATGAGTATTTGCAGTTTGTCCACCTCATTGGACTTGATCCAGAACGATTGAGTGGTTTCCATTCGAACAGGATCCGTTGCACCGTGCTCGGTATCTGGCGACGACGCTGCCGCCAACACGGACGATTTCCAACCGACCTCAGGACGTCCCGCCACCAGGACTACGCAAATAACCACCGCACCGAACAGCGCCAGAAAGAGCCCGGGTGCTCCGGAACGGAGGAAAAGCCGAAGTTTCTTAAACTTCAGTCCGAATTCTGAGTCCCCGCCTGGAGTCGGCGGCACGCTTTGTGATCCGCCGTGCGAAGACGCGAGAAGCTTGTATCCGAGATACGTGAAGAAAAGCCCCGCGGTCAAGACGCTGAGTTGGTAAACGGCCGAGTAAATCAAAACAGCCTGCATCAAATCACCCTCCATCCTGTTCCGAAATGGTTGATCCAGTTACATCGCATAACTCCACCGCGAGACTCGTCCGCTCGCGGATTCCAAGTTGCGAAGACTGCCTGCATAACACCGGTCCACATGCTAGGACTGAACTCGGGAGGATAGTGTTGCCCCAAGCGCACGTTCACTTGGTTCGACATCGACGATTGGGTGGCCGCAGTGTCAGAACCACGCATCATCGTGGCGATCGACGAAGACAGTAACGGTCGGGTGGATGGAACACTCTTCGCGAAGCGGATCCAGGTCGTACGCTCGCTCTCTGTTATTGCAACAACGGCAATTCGAAATCGTCGCGCCAACAACACCCACCCAAAGTGTGTACTTGCTCACAACAGACCCCCGACAACGCTCGCGATGTTGACGGCTATGTCCCCGATCTTCTCAATGCCTTCACGAAGTCTGGCCTGCGACCAGTTCCTAGCAGACGCAGTACGAATAACGGCCAACAGTGCGTCATAGGCTTCGGTGTTAGGCGCGCCTGGCACCAGCGCGTCGATATCGGAACGAGACATAGCCTCCAACTTCTTTAGTTGGTCCCCATATTGTCCCTCGAACGCTTTCCGTCCGGATTTCAAGATTTGGTCAAGTTCCTGACACCATTCGTCTCGTTGTGAACTCCCCATCACTCCTCCACTTCAAGAACGCCCAGCTCTTCGCGTATGCGTTCCGCAACACCGTCGAACATCACCGAACCATTGTCTGCACCTTGAGCACCCGCCGATAGCATCTGCTCGGCATGTCGGCCAACTCCGTCGACGTGTATTGCGATATTCGTTAATGATGTAATCGCGTCATCGCGTACCGAACCCAACCCAGCGATGTCGAGAATTTGCATCTGTTCTTGGGTTACAGCATGGACTGATTGGAGATACCCAACAAGTCCGGCAACGGCATAGTGGAGGGCCTTGTAGGAGGTAACAACGGCGTCCTCAAGTTGATCTCGCCTTTCCGTCACAGGTGCCATTAGTTCCGCTCGGTAGTCCTCAATGTCGTCCGATACCGTTGAAACGTGGTCCTGGAGAAGGTCAGGCTGGTCTGTCGGCTCGGCTTCCGAAAGGCGATCCACCAATGCGAACTCTCGGATCGAGTACGAAATGATGTAGGGTGCGTAGGATTCGTCGACAAACCTGTCTATTTCGGTTTCCAACAACAAAAAGAACTCGTCCAACAGGTTCATGTGAGCCGTTTCCATTTCCAGAAGGTCGTTGGCCAAGCTTACCGAGAGGTCAACAGTTTGTTGCGACGACGTCACACAGCTACAGGGTGAAGAAAACGAGAACGCAACGCACACACCGTGTTTCAACGAATCTTGCAGTCCTGTGATCCCCGAACCTGATCGCAAGGCACGTACACTACGATACGTTCGCCACTTGCGACGCCAAATATCCGATCGTTCTACCGCCGTGCGAGTAACATTTTAACACATTTACCTCCATAAGTGAAAAAGGTTTCGTACTCTAAGGATCTTGAATCCCTCATTCCGATGGATTGATGTCAAGGGTGAAAAGGCTGCATAACGCTGAGCTAACCCGCCGGCTGCGGCCCGGAGTCACGTCCCCGCGGCGGAGGGATCGGCGCGGCGATTGCAGGCAACCGACCTACCCGTTTCGACCTGGCAAACCCCTTCTTTTTGCAATCGACGTGCCGAAGGAACGGTCGGCGTTAAGCGAACATGTTCTGCTGTCCACAATGGAGAGATGATTCCCGACGCGGGCGGGTGACACATCCGCCCACATCGGTGGCACGACTACGCGAGCCTGGTTGCTGCGAAGTGCTTCATGGCGTCCGACAGGAACCCGGCAAGGCCCGGACCGTACGCGTCGTAGTGCGCAGTGAAACGTTCGTCTGAAACGTACATCTCCGCCAATCCGACGTACCGGTCGTATCCGGCGTCGTAGAAAGTCTCTATCCAGCGATGGTGTCGTTCCACAAGTTCCTGAACCTCCCGGGAATCCGGTTGTCGATCAGTTAGTTGCGCCAACTGTTTCGAAATCTCTTCGCCCTCTGCTCCCACGCTTTCCCATCGCTCAGGCGTGAGATTCCTCACCCTTTCTTCCACGGCTCCAACCTCTTCGGCCAGGGCGAGCGCATATAAAAAGGGCTCAAGGAACAGATAAGAAATGCCGAGAGTCCGGTCCTTTTCGTACCGATAGAGATGGCAGGGAGGGACGAATC
>JANQHT010000141.1 GCA_028282545.1 Spirochaetales bacterium | reverse complement strand
GCTTCTCCGGCCCCAGCAGCGTTCCACCGTCGTGGTCGTCGCGTCCCACCTGGTGCCCCACGGCGTGAAAGATATCCGGGTACCCCTGGTCGAGCACGTACTGCCTGGCGGCGTGATCCACATCGCGCCCGATCGCGCCGGGGCGCAGAACATCGAGGGCGCGGCCGGTGGCCTCGCGTACCGTTCGAAAGGCCCGCTCCATCGCCTCCGACGGGGCCTCTTCTCCCTCTCTGAGAACGTACGCAGTCCGGGCGATGTCGGAACAGTAGCCCTTGTAGTCCACGGAAAAGTCCATGATCAGGTAGTCGCCCCGCTCGATAACCCCCTCGCCCGGGGGCCGATGGGCGATCTTGTGTTTCATCACGATCGGCGGGGTCAGCGCACGGGTGATGCCGTTCACGACCCCCCGACGGCGCATCCCCTCGACAAAGAGTTCCCCCACTTCGATCTCGGTCATACCAATGCGGACCTTCGAAAAGACCTCGTCGTAGATCTCCAGCGTTATCGCGATCGCGTCGCGAATGTAGGCGACCTCCTCGGGGCTTTTGATGCTGCGAAGCTTCTGCAAAAAGTCCTCGCTGGAAACGAGGCGGTTCGCGTACGGATCGCCGAGAAAGCGCAGCAGGGTGCGGTACGATCCGACGGTGAGCCCGTCCGCGAGGTGGTTGTCGGTAGACGTGTTGATCGCGATCGAGGCCGGATCCTCACGCTCCACCAGTGCGCGCACCGCCCTGCCGAGCGAGTCGCCGTGGGCGGTGATCACCTCATCGAAGAGCTCCGATGTGCGTACAGCCGCCGCGTCGTCCGGATCGACGATCGCCAGGGTGCGCTCGGCGGTCACGATGTAGAATGAGTCTCCCGTTGTTTTCACACCAAAGAGAAGGGGAACGCCGGGATCGCCCGCGCCCCGGTCGCGTACGATCCAGAGCGGGACGCCGCGCTCCGCCATGTAGCCCCGGGCCTGCTCGATCTTTTCACGATGCAGCTTCGTCTGTTCCTTCATCTCCGTACCTATCCTACCGATAGAATCAGATCTTCGAGAATGTGCGCGCCGGCCGTAATGGAGGCGCGAGTCATCTTTTCGTTTTTCTGGTGAACCAGCTTCAGCACTTCTGAAAAGGGAATGTCGCTGGTTACGGGAGCAAATCCATACACGTGACACCCCCGCGTCCCCAGAAAGCGACCGTCCGTCTGCCCGAGCGCGTAGACCGGTAGGAGCCGCGCTCCGTCAAAGTGGTGTGCGGCGTTTCGCGCCAGCGCACGGTACACGGAGTTCCCCATATCGGACGCGAAACCCGGGTGAAACGCGGTGATTTCCCATCGCGCTTCCGAGCCGTCAAATATCTCCCGCAGGATGCGCTCCGCCTCTTTACGGGTCCGCCCCGGGAGCAGGTGCAGCTCGGCGTCGAATTGGGCACCGGCGGGCAACACGTTTACCTGCGTGCCGACGTTGTACGATTTCAGAATAATCGCGTCGCGCCGGTTGTACTCGCGGAATGAACGTAACAAGGGGTCATCGATCTGTGCTCCCAGCGCGTCGTCGAACCGGATCGAAACGGCGTTGCGCTCCTCCGGGAACCGGTGTGATGCCATCCGATCGAAAAGATCGGAGAGAATCCGGGTGGTACGGTTCCGGGAGGGGAAGGAGGCGGGACCGGGCGCGCCGTCGATCGTGACGCGAAAACCGCACCGCCCCTTCTCGCCGACGGTACACAGATAGAAACGCTCGCCGCGGTGGGGGACAAAAAAGCCGCCCCCCTCGTTGATCACAATTCCGCCGCGGAACTGCTCTTCGAACCGGCGGGCAACGTGCGCCATTCCGTGGGTGCCGCCCCGCTCCTCATCCGCGGTGGCAACGAAGTAGACCGGCCGGGCCGGCGGTGCGTCGCGAACGGCGAGGAAGGCGCCCAGCTCCATCGCGGTAAGGTACTTCGTGTCGAGCGTACCGCGTCCGTAGATAACGCCGTTGTGTTCAACCGCGTCAAAGGGAGGGAACTCCCACTCCTCCCCTTTTGCGGGAACAACGTCGAGATGTGAGATAAGAACGAACGGCCGTCCACCACCCTCCGGACCGATGCGCGCCACGATGCTCTGACGCGTGGGCTCCGGCTCCACAATGTCGTAGGCGATTCCCCGTGCATCGAAGAGGCGTGCGAGATAGGCAACGGCGATCGCCTCGTTTCCCGGCGGGTTGGTGGTATCCAGCCGAACCAGGTCGCGAAAGAGCTCCACCAGGTCTACCGACGGCGTCATGCGATCGCGTTCCGCACGATATCGGCGCCGGAGACCTCCAGCTTCGCAAGACGTTCTGAACCGATGATGGTTTCCAACTGCTCGTAGAGGCCCCAACGCAAACCGTCGAACGACGGATCCTCCTCACAGATGTTCAGCGCCACTCGGTTCGGATCGATCGGTTCAAAGACGCGGGAGAACTCCTCGGCAAATCCCTCCTCCATCGCGATGATCTTGTGAAAGAAGGGGTAGAGTTCGTACGCCATCGCATCGGTGCGCCCCGTAAGCACGATGTGCTCTCCGTTGGCGCGAAAGAAAAACGCGGTTTGCGCCACCACGTGCGTATCGAGAATCATCGATGCCAGGGGATCACAATCCTCCCGCGAGACGATCAGGTAGAGATCAACTCCACGCTCGTTGAGTTCCCTCTCGATCCGCTTCACTATTGCGACGCTCCGTTCAACGCCCCTATTCCTGTCGTTCACTCTCTTCTCCCTGTACATAGCGCCGGCTCACGTCGGCGATCACCGCGTGACAAAAGGTAAGCGCGCTCACGGAGATGCGCTCGTTGTCTCCGTGAATTCGCGAGATGACATCGACAAAGGGCTGGCTTCGGTCAAGCGGAGCAAACCCGAGCACCTCGCTGCCCAGTGGACGCAGGTACCTTCCATCATTCGCGCCCGGCGTCAGAAAGGGCACGCACGCGGCTATCTCCGGGTCGTGGCGGCGCACCGCCTCCTCAGCGCGTTTGAAAATCGCGAGGTCTCCGGTCGATTCGTACCCTTGCGAAAAGGAGAGCACTGAAAGCTCAACGGGGAGCGCGGCGATTGCGCGCTCGACCGCACCGACAAACTCCCGTTCCGAAAGCCCCGGAAGCAACCGGCAATCAAAATCAACCGTGGCTTTGACATTGGGCGCAAGCGCGGGATTTCGCGAGCCGCCGCGCACGATCGTCGGGGTGAGCATGTTGTGGGTCATCGCGAACAGGAGCCGGGAAAGAAACTCCTCACCGCTCGCCTCGAGGTGCGCGATCGCAGAGTCGATCTCCTCGGGTGTCGTTGCCGGCGTGTGGTCACCGAGAATTGTGCGAACGAGGACGGTGGCCGTGACGGGGATCGTGCGCGGAAGGGGCGTCCCCTGCACGGCGGCGATTGCCCGAACGAGTATCGCCTCGTGCGATAGGGTAGGGAAGTAGGGGTTGGTGTCAGGAAGTTCCGGAACGGTGATCCGAACACGGCACACCGTTTTCTGCCCCGTTTCAACGAGCGAAAACCACGTGCCGTTGGTGCGGTAGGCGAAGCCGCCCCCCTCGTTGAGCACCGTGCGCCCGGAGAATTCCTCACGGAGCCCCGGTTCCTCGATGAGTCTGGGAAGGCCGAAGGTGCTGCCCGCCTCCTCATCGGCGGTAAACACCGCGGTGATGCCGCGATCGAGATCGTTTTGCCCTTGGGCGAGTTCACCAAGGACCGCCATAACCACCGCGACGAAGTACTTCATGTCGAGCGCGCCGCGCCCGTGGATACAACCGTCAGCGATCTCCCCTGAAAAGGGGTCATATTCCCACGATTCGGCGTTCGCCCGTACCACATCGAGGTGTCCGAGAAAAATGAGCCGATCGCTCCGCTCGGGGGCGAGGCGAATCACGATATTCCCGCGCCCCTCACCGTACGTGTAGGTGGAGTACGCCAATCCGAATCGGTCACACAACGATGAGAGGTAGTCAACGACCGCCTGTTCGTTGCCCGGCGGATTCTGACTGTCGATAGCGATGAGATGTTGAAGAATTGTCTGCGCTGTCACGAAACTACGGGAACGCGCACCGAATCGGCGCAGACGGAGATCCGCCCGCGCCGGGCTCGGCACGAATTGACGACTACTCGAGCGTCCAGAGATGCGCGTCGAGCGTGTAGCCGCGCGTATCCGGGTCGAATCCACCGATCGATGCACGGGTCACAACGATTTCGTTGGTACCGGCGTACACAAACCAGGGAAGGTCTTCCGCGAGTTGCTCCGAAATACGATAGAGAATCTCCTGTCTCGCCTCGGGATCCACGGTTACCGCCTGCTCGGCAAACCAGCGCCGCACGTCGGCGTTGTCGTAGTGGTAGAAGTTCCAGAAATCGTCGTCGACAAAGTACTGCGCATACTCATCGGGGTCTGATTCCTGGGCGAATCCGAGGAGATACGCTTCAAAGGGGGAGTCCGTCGCAACATTCTCACCGTCAAAGGCGGCACCATCGTCTTCGAGATCGCCCTCGGCATCGCTCTTGCGAAGAAGAACGTTGATCAGCGCACCGAAATCGAGCAGACGCAGTTCGAGGTTCACACCGGCTTCGCGCCACTGCTCGTTGAGAATTGCCGCCGCCGCCGCGTCGCCCTCGGCATAGAGCAATTCGATCGTGAGAGGCTCGCCGTCCATTTCAAAGAAACCGCTCTGCCCGTTGAACGTATACCCTTCAGACTCGAACATACGCTTCGCGCGAGCCGGGTCGTAGTCGTATGGGGTATCGTTCGGGCTGTCCGCGATCGAACCACGGGGGAAGACGGAGTCGTGCGCGTAACCGTTGACACCAAAGGCAGCTTCAACGAGCGCTTCCTTGTTGGTCGCGTAGGCGAGAGCTTGGCGGATCGTCTTGCTGAATACCGGAAGCTCACCGGCCGTGTCGTCCGCGCGGCCGGGACCAACGCGATAGCCCACGTAGTCGACGCTGAGCATGGGATAGCTGTAGATCGTGAACTCGGGATCGCCCTCGAAGGTGGTGTATCCATCTCGATCTACCTCGAGAATATCGATGGCGCCCGTTTGCAACTGACTGGTCAGCGCGACCTGATCACCGAACTTGACGATAACGCGGTTGACGTTGGGTGCTCCCAGGTAGTAATCCTCGTTCGCCGTTACGGAGATCGAATCACCGACGACCCACTCTTCGAATACAAAGGGACCCGTTCCCACGGGGTTCGAGTTGAACGGCGCCTCTTCAAGGTTGGTCAGATCGATATCGGCGATTGCGTGAGCGGGAAGAATCGGGAAGTAGAGACCGGGCAAAAAGGTCGCCGACGGAGCGGTCACCCGGACGGTCACGGTGTACCTGTCATCGCTCAAGGAAACACCCGCGAGGCCGAGGCTCGGATCCTGCGCGTACTCGGCGGCGCCGACGATTTTGCCGACGCGGTTCATACCACCGTCGTAGTCGGGGTGCCCGAGCATTTCGAAGGTTGCAACAACGTCGTCACCGTCAAACGCCTCGCCGTCGTGCCACGTTACATCCCGGCGAAGGGTAAACGTGTAGGTGAGCCCGTCAGCGGAGACGTCGTACGACTCAACCAATCGACCGACCATGTTGCCCTCTTTGTCGGGCATCACAAAGTTGTCAAAGATCAAATTGGTGACAATCGAATCCTGTCGACTGGGGAAGAAGAGCGGATTCAACGTGCGGGGAGCACTGATACTTCCCACGATGATGGGGCCCTCTGCCGATGCCTCCTGATTACCACCGGCGGTGGCAACTGTCGCCACGATCGCCAGAACCGATGCTGCAAGAAGCAGCACCTTACAAAACTTTCTCATACACACTCCTTCTGGTGACATATCCAATTCTCGATTCTATCGAGACCTTCACACAAAATTTCGCGGGACGTGGCGAAACAGATCCGCACGTTTCCCTCGCCACCGGGACCGAAAAAGGCGCTTGTACCGGGTACCACCGCCACCTTCGCCTCCTCAGCCATCCGTCCGGCGATCTCCTCGGAAGATATCCCGAATGCACCGACACCGGCAAAGAGAACGTACGTTCCCTCCGGCGGTGAGCACTCTACTCCCGGGAACCGTGCCAACCGCGCCTGCGCGTAGTCGCGCTGCCTCCTCAAATGGTGAACAAAGCCCTCGACCCACTCCCATCCATCGCGAAAGGCGGCGGATGCGGCAACTTGCACGATCGGCGAAAGGCCTCCCGCGGTCGCGGGCATGTGGGAAGCGGCCAAAAAGCGGCGATAGGTATTCTCGTCGGGCAGCAGCACAAAGGCTGCTCGCAACCCCGCCATTGCAAAGGCCTTGGAAAACCCGTAGATCGTAACCGTTTTTGCCGTCAGATTCGGCGAAAGCGCGTGCATACTGACGAACGAGGTTCCACCGTCGCCGTAGACGATGTCGGACCAGATCTCGTCGTTCATGATCCACAGATCGTGGCGAGCCGCGATTTCGGCGATACCCTGAATCTCCTCCGGGCGAAGCACGCGCCCCGTTGGATTGTGCGGGTTACACACGGCGACCATGCGCGTCCGCGGTGTAACGAGCGACTCGAGCACGTCGAGATCGAACTCTCCGGTGCGTGGATCTACGGGGCAGAACACGGGAACGCCCCCCGCGGCCTCAACGGACCGCTTGAAGAGAAAATCGACCGGGTCAAAGATGATCGCCTGGTCACCGGGATCGAGAACTACCTCCGCCATCAGAAACATCGCCCGGGCGGCGCTGTCTATCGGCAGAACGCGTGCGGCGGGAACGGAGATGCCCTTGCGCCGCGACACGACATCGGAGACGGTCTCTCGAAACTCGGAGAGCCCCTCCGGGGGGCCGTAGGAGAAGTAACCGCCGCGCGCGTATTCGACAATCGCCTCACAAACGGCCGGCGGAGCGGGGAAATCGGGATCCGCCGCCGTCAGAGGAATCACACCGTCGGGCTGCTCCGCCCAGCGGTGGTTATAGGCGCGGCGTTGCAGGATGTCGAGATTGACCGCCCCATCGACAAAACGTGGATCGGTCACGGGTGCCGTTGTCACTCGCCTGCTCACGCTCCGGCTGTCGTTGCAACCGCCTCGATTTCGACCAAGGCGCTTTTGGGAAGCGCGGCGACCTCGAAGGCGGCCCGAGCGGGCATTGACTCGCCAAACACCTCGGCGTAGGTCTCATTCATCGCGCCGAAATCGCCAATGCTCTGGAGGTAGACCGTTACCTTTACCACCTGTGCGATCGACGATCCTCCCGCGGTCAGGATCGCCTCGAGATTCTTCAGGCACTGTTGCGTCTGTTCCTTGATACCACCGGGAACAAACGCGCCCGTTGCAGGATCCAGGGGCAACTGCCCCGAGACAAAGAGCAAATCACCGGCGCGCACCGCCTGCGAATAGGGACCGATGGCCGCCGGGGCTGCCTCGGTGTGGATTATCCGTTTCATGGCGTTCATAGCAACTCCGTCACAAAATTTTATCACAATGATAAATTATTGTCACCGAATAGGTCAATCTTCGCGAACGAGTCGCAGATAGCGATAGAGCGTCGGTTCTGAAATACGGAGAATACGGGCGACACCGGCGATCGCTCCCTTCAGGAGAAAGATGCCCCGACGATCGAGTGCGCGGACAACTTCGAGCCTCTCCTCCTGACTCAAACGATCGGGATTGGTCTCCATCTCGCGCATCACGGCCATCGCCGTTTCAACGGGAATGTCGTTTATCGTCTGCGTCAGCTTCTCATTTATCGGGGTGCTGCTCCGTTCGAGGTGTCTCGACGCGACCAGATCGTCCGATGCCTTTTTGAGAGCCTGCAGCGCCGTAAGATCGGTGTTGGTACACAACAGCCCGATCAGTTCATCCTTATGCTTGACGAAGAAGGTGCCGGAATTGAGAAATTTGCCGGTATCCGACGCGCTGGTGTACGCGGGGGTGTAGGAGCGTTCGCGATAGCTCTGTTCCCGAAGAATTCGGAGCACCAGGTCGGTCGACGAACCGCCAACGCTCCGTCCACTGATGTGGGAGTTTTCGATCGCGATAATGGAGTGGTCGAGATCGCTGATGTCGTGGAGCACGATCTCCGTGTCGGGCAATTGCTGCGCAAGGAACTTCATCAGCGGAATGTACGATTCAAGAATCGCTCGGCGCTCTTTCGGGTTAAGCATCGGTAGAGTTCAGCTTAGCCTATGTAGATGTGCGGCGCCACCACAGTGCAGGAGCCGATGGGATTTCTCATGGTGGAGATCAGATGACCCCGGCACGTTTCTCTTCACGCCTGCCTTCGGAAAGAAGAACAAAACGCTTGGCTTCGCTGCGCTGCAGAGACGCGTTTTGTCCTTCGTTCCGGGCGCGGCTGTTGGCCTCGCCCCTTGCTGCACTGCGCCGGACGTGCCATCTTCTCGGAACGTATGGCAAAATTTCCCACCACAACCCTCGGAACACAACTTGAAATTGTGCGGATCGTCACCGGCCTGTGGCAGGTAGCGGGCGGACACGGCGCGATCGACGGCGAAAGCGCGGTGGAGCACATGGAACGCCTCCGCGGGCGCGGCTTGACCACCTTTGACATGGCAGACCACTACGGACCGGCGGAGGAACTCACCGGCGCACTCGTCTCCCGGCTCACCGATGAATCGGAAATTCAGGCGTTCACCAAGTGGTGTCCCGAGCCGACCGAGATGACCGAAGAGGTCGTCCGCGCCGCGATCGACCGATCACGGGCGCGACTCCGGAGTTCCTCGATCGACCTCTTGCAGTTTCACTGGTGGGACTACCTGGATCAACGCTATATCGATGCAATGGTGCAGTTGGACGAACTCCGTCGCGAGGGCCTCATCGACAACCTCGGCCTGACCAACTTCGACAGCGCCCACGTCCGTATTCTCGCGGGACTCGGCGTGCCGATCGTCTCCAACCAGGTACACTACTCGCTCCTCGACACGCGCGCCGCCCATGACATGACCGAGGTGTGCCGGCACTACGGTATCAAGCTGCTGTGCTACGGCACGGTGGCCGGCGGCTTTTTCAGCGAACGATGGCTCGGGAAAGCGGAGCCCACCGACAGGCAACTTGCGGACAATTGGAGCCGGATGAAGTACATGCGCTTTATCCGCGCCGCCGGCGGCTGGGAACTCTTCCAGAAGCTGCTCACCGCTCTTCACAACGTTGCCGCCCGCCACGGTGTAAGCATCGCCAACGTCGCGGTCCGCTGGGTGCTGGATCAACCGATGGTCGGCGCCGTGCTGGTCGGCACGCGACTGGGTTTGAGCGATCACAGCGACGACAACGAGAAGATCTTCTCATTTCCCCTGGATGACGGCGATATGGCGGCGATTGAAGAAGCGCGTTCGGCCCTCACGCCGATACCGGGCGATTGCGGCGACGAGTACCGGAAGGCTCCCTTTCTCACCGCCGCAGGCGACCTCTCGGACCACCAGACGCGAACGTGGCGCCCCACGCTGTGCGAGCGCCGGCCGGCCGCTCTCCCCGAGCGGGTACGCTTTGCTTCGGGCACGTCCTGGGAACAGATAGCATCCTACTCGCGCGCCGTGAGACGGGGGAACACCATCACCGTCAGCGGAACAACGGCGACCCATGGGAATCGGATGATAGGCGCCGGAGATGCCGCCACGCAGGCGGCGTTCTGCATCGACAAGATCGAAGCGGCGATTCAGGCGCTTGGCGGAACGCTCGCCGACGTGGTTCGTACGCGTGTTTTCGTGCCCAACATCGAACGCGACTGGGAGGCCGTAGCGCGGGTACACGGACGGCGCTTCGCCGGTATCGAACCGGCAAACACGCTGGTGGGCGCACCGCTCGTCGGCAACGGGTACCTCGTGGAGATCGAGGCCGACGCGATTGTGATATAGCGGGCGGAAGAATCATGTTGTACTGCGCGGCTTCGCAAAATGTCCTGCATATTGACACGGATACACATCGTATATACCATTTAACCATGACGAAGCGATTGGTCCAACACGGCAATAGCGCGGCGCTCATCCTCGACAAACCGATTCTCGAGTTGTTGAACGTCACCATGGATACTCCACTCGAGATCTCGACCGATGGGAAGAACATCGTGATCTCGCCGGCAACCACGCACACGGAGGCCGAGTTTGTCGCTTCTCTCGATCGTATCAACGCCAGGTTTGCTCCGACACTGAAACGCTTAGCCGAGTAGATGGACTCGGTTCGATTTCTCACGTTGGCGGAAGTACTCTCAATCCACCGGGATCAAATCACTCGATACGGTGGAGAATACGGAATCCGGGATCTTGGGCTCCTGAGTTCCGCTGTGTTTGTTCCCCAGTCATCGTTCGATGGCAAATACCTGCACGACGACCTGTTCGAGATGGCGGTGGCCTATGCGTTCCACATTTACCAGAACCATGCCTTTCTTGATGGAAACAAGAGAGTTGGACTGGTTTCGGCCTTGGTATTCCTCGATCTGAACGGAGTCGTGATCACCGACCCTGATGAACGTTTGTACGATTTGATGATGCGCGTAGCCCAGTCGAATGCGGGCAAATCAGAACTGGCCGCATCATTTCAAGACTTGTCATCTCGCGACTGATTCGAAAACAACGGCGGCATTTGTTGACACCAGAGTGCCTACCGTGTTGCACCTAGTATGTGAATCCACGCATTTCGACATGTGTTCCGACACAGCTACTCAGAGCAACTGCGATGGGAACTGATGCAACCATTGGTAAACGATATGGGGACAACCCTGCAGTTGATACGCAATAGTTTGAACCGTTGGTTGTTTGGATAGTTCTTCGTTTTTGGGTTGATTGCCAACCGGTACGTAGGGTCGCAATTGAGTTGGACTTTTTTCTCCCCGTTGTCGTTGCGAGACGCCCCGTTCAGGGTACCCCGGCCGAACCAGGGGCATAAAGCCGCGCCGCCGGCCGCGTCCACCTTTGGCCGACCCAGATGGGACGGGACTTTTTTCGGAACCGCCTCTGCGCTATCTTCCTCTGCGACGGGCTCCGAGCGCGATGGTCGACGTTGCACCAGCATACGAATTGG